>NZ_JBMQQG010000097.1:0-42763 GCF_057362405.1 Ginsengibacter sp. | reverse complement strand
TTTTCTTAAGCTATCACTTTCCGGTAGTTTACAAAAAAGTAATTGTTCTTCATCTTTAAAATGCTTTTCAAGATCTGCCTTAAAAAAGTAAACTACATATTTACTGATTCGTTCTGCATTGACGGCTTTTTCCAGGCCTTGCCTTACCTTCCATACCAGTAACAAACCAAAATGATGATCTTTGGAAAATGAAACAATGGCCTGGTGCCTTTTTATGGGTGTCTGGTCTTTCATTTCTGTAATTGTTTTTCTATCTCCAATGCTTTTGGAAATAGAATATTGTTTTCAAGATGAACATGTATGTGTAAATCATTTTCAAATTCATCCAATGTTTTAAATAAGTAAGAATAGCTGGCGCAGGCATCCTCGGGCAGCGAGTAATTTTTACTCAGTGTCCTTATCTGGTCCAGTTTATTCCCCACTATCTCATGCTCATGCTCCATCATATTGATTGGATTTTGAACGGTACCAAAATGCGCAGCATGCAACGGCTGAGCAGCATTCTTTGCAGTAACCAATTCTTTGATATAAGGGAATAAGACTTTTTCTTCTTTTATCATGTGTGATAACAATTCCTCGCACACTTCATCTGTTAATTGACTGATTGCAAATAATTCAGGATGACGATTTCCATGCACACTTGCCACCTTCGATGAATAAGACCTTAGATCAGGAATTGTTTTCTTTACATAACTATGATGGGTATTCGCAATGTAGTCTGCCAGGAAATCAAGACTCCATTCATTGTATAGCAATGGCCGGGATCCGGTTACATTATTGTCGGCGGTTTGCAATTCCTGCTCTACTATTGTAACATCCAATCCTTTTTCCGCACAGGCTTCTTTCACTGTTTTCTTACCTCCGCAACAAAAATCCAACCCATATTTTTTAAATACTTCAGCTTTGCGTAAATCCTTTGCAGCAATCTCTCCCAGGGTTTCATCGGCTTCTCCCGCTATTTTTTTACTGATCTTTACCCTCCACAATTGTGGCCCCTGTTCAAGATATTCCCAGTTGAAAATATTTCCTCTTTCACCCAATAGCTGGTAATACAATGGTTTGGGATCATGATCATTGTGTATGGTCAAACTCTCTCCAGGCTTTAATTCATCAAACCGAACAAAAATGGTGGGATGTTTTAGTCTAGGTTCTATTTCGGTTACAATAAGAATGTTTTCTTTTTCCGTAGATTCCACTATTTTCTCGCCGGCTGCAGCAATTTTATTTCTTGAGATCTTTATTCTAAACAAATCGGGGCCTTGCTCAAGATAGTCCCACGTGAAAATATTTCCCCTGGTATTCTCTAGTTGAAAACGGAGCGGAATAGGATCATGATCATTGTGCAAAATCAGGAATTCACCCGGTTGCATGGCGTCAAACCGTGAAAAAATGGTGGCATGCTTTACCCCTGGATTCAATAAAGTAGCATCTAAAATATTTACATCGTCTTTTTCCAGAGATGCCTTATTCTTTTTAGTAATTTTCACTTTCCATAATTCCGGCCCCTGTTCAAGATATTCCCAGGTAAAAATCTCTCCTCTTTCTGCCGCCAATTCATAATAAAGAGGCTTTGGGTCATGGTCATTGAGTAAGGTTAAACTTTCGCCGGGAATCAATTCATCAAACCGCACAAAAATGGTTGGATGTTTTAGCTTTGGTTCCAGTAAGGTTACATTAAGAATATTGTCTTGGTCTAATAAAGTTTCCATAAATAAAATGATTTATAAGTTAATTGAACACGAAGATAGCTATTTTTACTTAATAAAAGTATAAAAGTACTTTTATTCTTATATTTATTTTACCCTCTTTTTCCCCAGGATATTGAAAACATAAAAGTTTAGGAAGAGATACTTTATTTCAGCGCCATAAAAAGATACCTCGGTTTAATGCGGCTATCTTAACAAACAAAAAATGTGCACTTAGTAACTGCACACCGGCGCAAAAGTATATTCCCATTTTACCGGGTTTTGCCAATCCTTGCCTTTAAAGCTTCCCATTGGCGCCTTTATTAAAACTATATTCCATCCTTTATGAAGTAAAATTTTGGTTGGTTCCCTGTATTCGTAACCTTCATCGACTAAAGGAATTTCAGCATTTCCTTTTTGGCCTGGGTGTTTCCAATCAGGCGCAGGTATCTCATTCCCATTCACCCAGATTTTGCTTTGTAAATTATTCCAGGTTCCTGGGCCGGGTGAATCTGTTGCCGGCGAACGGGATAAATTATTAAAGCCAATCCAAAAGTCTCGCAACCCTTCATCATTACTCCATATTTTCGTGTATGCATACCAGGTAGTGTTTTCTTTTGGATTATTCAGAACACCTTTAACAAGCGGAGCCCACCAGTGTCTTAGTACGATAGTTCCGCCGGCGACAATTTTTGAGGGCTTTGAATCTGGATCATTTAATTTGCCTTTTTCCGGTTCAAATTGTTTTGAAAGCTCTCCATTATTTTCATAAGGGCCATACAGTTTCCAAACCAGCTGGCTTTGCTTTACATATGGAAATGGAACATCCTTAAAATATAATCTCTTATGATCTAACAAACGATTTTCAAACAATGCAAATTTATTGGCTTCGGAAGAACCCGGGGCGCCAATAGTTGCTGTCCACCCCTTTCGTCCTCCACCGCGCCAACATCTTTCTGCAAAGGTCAGGATACCAGGATAAACCGGGTTCATTCTTAAAATATCATTTTCATTTCCTACTTTCCTGTCGGGCCAAACGCAAAGCGTACCCCCTTTTATATTGTCATCTTCGTGCGTGGTATCGCCTATTTGCCGGTTAAAAATAGTAACCACTGCTTCCAAAGGATCCATGTGATTAATGTATAAATGTCTTGAATCAATAAATTTCAATGTTGAAATATTTCTTTCACCATTATCACTCATCCAAAGCTGGCGGATAGTTTTATTATCAAGTGGTGCACCAGGGCTCCAGGAAATAGTTTTCTTTCCAAAGCTTTCCACGTATCTCAATATTTGAGGCATAAAATTTTTATTGGAAATATGCACTTCATCACCGCCAACATGAAAATAAGGAAGGCCTTTGAACATGGTAAAAAACTCTTTTAAAATATTTTTCAAAATTACAATACCTGAATCTGATTGCATATCAACACCCATCGCCCGCTTAAATGCTGCGCTGTGGCCTGGCATATCAATTTCAGGAACAAGGGTGATGTATCTCTCCTTGCAATAAAGAATTAATTCTTTCAGGTCGTTTGCTGTATAATACATGCCTTTGTTTCGAAGCATATTTTCCGGGGCTGTAAGTTGTGGATACATTTTACTTTGCAAACGCCAGGCAATATCTTCCGTAAAATGAAAATGAAAAATATTGAGCTTGTATTTGCTCATTACATCAATCTGTTGTTTCAATAAGAGCATTGATTGAAAGTTCCTGCCAACATCCACCATATAACCACGCCATGAAAACGCAGGCCAGTCAACGATTTCGCAGGTAGTAGCCAGCGAACCATCACGCATTAGTTGCCGCAATGTCTGTATACCATTAAAAATTCCATGGGAAGTATTTGCGGTTATGCGTATTCTATTTGGTGTAACACTGAGACGATAAGCTTCCTCTTCCAACATCGGGGCATTTACTTTGCCAATGTCTAATACAATGACCGGCTCGCCTTTATCCGAGTCTGTATCTATGTTTATGATTAGACCCTTCTCTTTCAATTGTTGTTTGAAATTTTCAGCTTCCTTCAATAAAACGGGATTTTCAGCAACAATTTTTTTACAGGCAAAAAGGGGGAAGTAATCAGTTGTAAAACTTACTTGCTGCGGCAACGGAATAAGTGAAGGATATCTTTCCAGGTTATATACATAAGGATATAAAATGTGCTTCCATATAAGGTAAGCTTCGCCTTTTAAATGCAAACCGTCGTTGGAAAGGTTAGCCTTTAGTTTTCCATTTTCATCAGCAAATGAGGAATATAAATCAATATACGTATAAGCGTGGCTGTTAGCACTGTCTTTTAATAGCGCATTTATAATTTTTATCTGTTGCCCTTTATTGGTGTGTGTATTGAATTTGCCATACACATTATTTACGGGCAATATGCTTTGTACGTATAATTTTGTTGATGGCGATTCCTGGTGAATATAATCTGCTATTAACAAAATATTTTTTACAATGCTGTCTGTGCCGGTATTTCCCGCAAGGTCATTTATACCTATCAATAAAAAAACCTTTGTCGGTTTGCGGTTTGTTACTTCATCCAGCCGATGAATAATACCAGCGGTTATATCTCCGCTGATGCCACGGTTTTTAACATGAAGATCATTGAATAATTCAGTCCATTCAGCATCATCCGTAATGCTGTTGCCCAGAAATATTATATCACCGGTTGTTTGAGGTAATGTTTGAAAATGTGAAACCCGCTGCTGATAGTAAGTTGAAAATATAGAGTCAGGATAAGAAGGCAGAACAACCTGTGAAAAGATCGAATGTTGTAATAAAAAACAAATTATAGCGAGTAAAGCTTTTTTCATTTTTTCAAAAGTCTTTTAGTCAACTTTTATTTTAAATGTCGATGCCGGTAAGTTTTCACTGTTTACAAGATTTGCGTCAGTAAATGGCTTCCATGCATAATAAACGTAACGCGGCTTTTGCTTTGACATGACATTTACTTCATTGTCTTTAATCATAGCATCTACATCGGTAGTTGCATCAACAGAGAATCCCCTTAATATTTTTCCATCTGATGTTTTTAAACCTACGCCTGTGTATTGGAATGTGATGATTACCTTTCCATTTTTATATTTTGCATATATAGGTAGTGGTCCGGATGGAATAATATTTTCGCCATAAGTTTTATTTAAAGCCCACCTTGCCAATCTTTCACCAACCGTTTTTTTATCGGTGGGGTGCACAATATTTTTAAATCCTATATCGCTGCAGACAGCCATGCCCCCGTATTGTATCATATTCAAAAGTTTCCTTTGCTCATTCCTGAATTCCGGCCACAATTCGGATTTATAATGAACAGTATCAATTGATGATAATTGTACCCAGTAAAAAGGCATTTGTGGCTGATGCCATTCAGAACGGTAATCTGTTATCATTATTTTTTGTAAAGCATCATATTCGTTTACCCTTTCAATTTCCTGTGCATTACTTTCGCCCTGGTACCAGATAATGCCTTTTATGGGCAAATCAGTCATTGGCTTTATTCCCGTCTCAAAAGCAAACCCTGGTTTGTATCCATGATTGGGACCTGAGTCACCTGGTTCAATATTTCCAACATTTTGCATTCCTCTTTCTCTTACCCAAACAGGCAATGTATTGTTCGTCAGCCAGTTTCCATTTACTTTATCTGAAAATTTTTTGCTTTGTTTTAGAACATCCCTACTAATAAAGGTTTCAATGGGGCAGCCTCCAATCGCCATGTTAATTAAGCCGACTGGCACCTGTGCATTCTTTGCGATTTCTTTTCCAAAATAATAAGCAACAGCAGACATTTCTTTTACAGAATTGCTATCGCAGAACTCCCAGGTTACTTTGCTATAAAAATTGCCCGACGCTAATTGCTGATTCATCGAATCGGTAAATGCAGTCGCAAAAATATTTTTACCAATGTATGAAGGATTGTATAAACGAATTAAAGGCTGATTACTTTGTTTGATTTCATCTGCAAAATGCATTTCACTTTTCATTGGAAATTCCATGTTTGACTGGCCAATGCACAACCAGATATCGCCTATAAGTATATTTTTAAATTCAACAGTCTGCTTACCGCTTTTTACAATAATAGATTGTGGTTTCGTATTTACTATTTGTTTTTTAAGATAAATGCTCCACAATGAATCGGCATTTGCAATAACATTTTTTTGTGCGGCGGAAAATATTACTGAAACGTTGCTTCCCGGAATAGCTTTGCCCCAAATATGAATTGCTTTATCTCTTTGCAAAACCATATTGTCTGAAAAAATTTTAGCAACCTTTAACTGTGAAATACACGTCAATGGCAAAAGCAACAGGCTAATCAAAAACAACTTCATTTTTTGTAATATTGATTTTGGATAAAAATAATCCGGTAATTACAAGAAGCACCCCGGTAATGGTGTATAAGCTAATTTTATCCCCCATCCACCAATTAGCAAATACAAATCCAAATAAAGGACATAAGAACAACCAAAGACCTGCACGAACAGGGTTGACGCTCAATAGCCATAACCATAATTGAACAGCAATGATCGAGACAGGTATAACAAGCCATACGACAGGCAGCCAGAATGATTTAGTATAATGATTTTGCTCTCCTTTGTAAAAGAATAATGTCACGGGCAACAGGAATAACCCCCCAAAAAAAGTTTGCCAGCCATTGATGGTAAATAAAGAAAGACCATTCCATTTTTTTAACGAAAAATAAATTGCGGCCGCCGAATAACTAAGCATACTAACGAACAAGATGAGCAAACCTGTCGTTGTTACTGAAGCATCGCTAAACAAAGGCCATGCTGCACAAACAACTCCAAGCGTACAAATAATCAATGAAAGAATGACGGACATTGTTAGTTTCTTTTTCAAAAAGAAAACCGAAAGAAAACTAATGAACACAGGGTTAGTAGCTACGGATAAGGCCCCAATACCGGCCGTGATGGTTTGCATCGCAACTACATAACAACCTAAATAAATTGTAATATTCAACAACCCATATACTGCTATTTGTTTCCATTCTTTGCCGGCGGGGAAGCGATGGCGTTTTATTACGTGTGCAATGAATAACATTATGGCTGCGGCAAATGCAAATCTCACTACAGCAATAACCAATGGTTGAGCAACTGTCAGCGCGATTTTTGTTGCAGTAGAAGCAGAGGGCCAAATTGCGGCGAAAACCGATCCCGCTATCAGCCATTGATATTGTTTATTTAATTTAAAAGGCATATTTATGAGATAACTTATTGGTTCAAGTATTGATCCAATAATTGCATGCAATACCATTCCTGTCTTGGCAAATGAAAGGGACCTTTAAAAAGATTGCCTTTTGCGGTTTGCGCTATTGTTCCATCCCGATGAAGGTAACCAAACCATTCGCCCCTTTCCTTATCACGGAAATGACTATACGAATAATCATGTACCTGTTTGTGCCAATTGGCATATTTCTCGTTGCCGGTTAATGTATATGCCAATAAAGTAGCGATAATTGTTTCATTGTGTGGCCACCAAAATTTCATATCCTGCCAATATTCCTGCACGGGTTTGTTGTAAACATCCCGGAAATAAAACATTCCGCCAAATTCTTTATCCCAGCCGCGCTCCCACATGTAGTCGAGCATTCGGCAACCCAAATCAATCAGATGTTTATCATTGTTACGATGCGTTGCTTCATGTAAAATAAACCAGGCGCCTTCAATCGCATGGCCGGGCGTGAGTGTTCTTCCGTCAATATGATCTATAATACTGCCATCTGGAGATACTTGTTCCATTACACATTTAATATCATCTTTCACAAAATAGGTCTCTATCTCGTGGATCCATTTTGTTATCCACTCATCACACCGGTTGTCATCAATATTTTCTCTTAATTGCTGCCCGGTGTTCATCATAATCATTGGTACACCAATTCCCTTTGATGGGCGTGTACTTTCAAACTTTTCATTCAATTTTTTATTACCATTTGCATACGCGATGCAATCACCAAATACTCTTCCCGCATTTATGGCTGCTTCTTCATTGCCGCTTGCTTTTGCGTAAGCAGCTGCAGCAATAACATAAAAAGTTTCCGAGAAAAAATATCTTCTTTTACGAATTGGCTTTCCTTCACGTGTTACATGAAAAAACATTTTTCCATCGGTGTCAAAACAATATTTGTTTAAAAAATCGTATCCAAGTTTAGCTCCATTCAGCCACTCTTCTTTTTTTTCAACAGTATTATATAAAGTTGCCAAAAGCCACGTAGCCCTGCCTTGTATCCAGATGGCTTTATCATCGTCAATCAAGCTACCATCAGCATCACGCATCAATAAAAAGCCCCCATTCGCTAGATCATAAGATCGCGGAAACCAAAATGGAATGGTATCAGTTATGAGTTGATTTTTATAGAAATCCTTTAACTGAATTAAATCTTGTTTTGAATACGACACTATTGAATAATTAAATTTTTTTTAAATCACTTCCAGGTTAGCGTGGTAAATACGATTTCTTTATAGTTATCCTTTTCATACAACACACCAATTTTTTTCTTACTTAATTTTACCAGGTCAGAGTAAGCTGTGTAATCTTTTTGTGATCCGCTTTCACTTCTATCAATTTTGTATGTTCTTTTCCAGGTTTTCCCATCATCGTAACTAATCCGTATTGTAAGATTATTCCTGCTTCTCACATCTGCTGCATTGCAAAATGCAATGATATTTTTTCCACGTTTAGAACCAAGAGTTAATAAACTTCCCTCGTTAACGGGATCAATTAAAGTTTTATCAAAATAAGTAGTATCCCATGTTGCGCCACCATCGCTGCTTATTGAAACTATTCTTGCCCTTATATCTCCCCGTTGATTGCGGCTGTTCATCATTAAATTATTATGGCTCAATTCTGCGGCCGTTGATTCGTTACTTCCGGGTATACTAACGTTATCGGACAATCGAAATGTCTTACCACGGTCATCAGTATAGTAGCCGTTCGCGACATAGTCAGTAAAATCCTTTTTAGGGTCACCTTTTAAATGATTAGCAGCAATAAAAATTCTTCCCTTATACTTTCCATTTTGAAACTGCATAGCATGTCCAGGAGTATTCGCGAAACTTCTCCAGTCTTGCGTGAAATTGTAATCCGGGTTTATTTGTGGTTGCTTTGGGCGATGAACCTGGGTAGTTATATTAATTCCCGCGCTCCAGGTTAGACCGTTGTCAATTGACGATTTATACCATACTTGACGTAAACCATTTCCTTTTCTAACCTGCCCCTCATTATTGTTCCCGGTGTTATAAAACAGAAAAACCCTTCCCTGCGGATAGGCGGGATCGTTGGTATCAACTACAGGTGCGCAATTGCCTGCCTGCAAAGAATTTGCGTCCACAATAATTTGAAGCGCACTCCATGTTTTCCCATTATCGGTGCTCTTCTTCATTACTATATCAACGTTGCCAAAATCCGACGCTCCGTTAACTCTTCCCTCACAAAAAGCTAACAGATCTTTATTTGGCAAACCAATAATTGCAGGTATGCGATAGCTTTTATAACCTTCGGTTCCGGAAATAAAAACCGGGATGTTATCCTGGCAAAATGAATTAAAAAGTAATGAAAGAAAAAGTAAGGTCACGGTAATTTTTTTCATTTATTATTTGATTTTTTAGAAAGATTACTCATGTTTTTTATTATGAATTTTTTTTCTGAAATTTTCTATGCATGTCATGTAACCTGAACATTTGGTCGGAGAAAATACAATTGAACAGCAAGGGCCACCAAAACGACAGCCGACATCATAGCAAAACTTTTTCCCAGGTTTCCCGCATCTGATGACTCGCCCAGGAGGTCCGTAATTAGAGCACCCGCGAACACGCCCACCATGTTCATAATTCCATAAGCGGTGGCTCTTAATTTTTGCGAAACAAATTGGCAAAGTATGGGCATGTTATTGGCATCGAACATACCATAGCCTACACCAAAACAAAGCGCAGCGCCGACCACGTTAAAAAGCGAATGCCCGAACCCTAACAATAGCAGAGAGGGTATTGTCAAAGCGAGTCCAATAGCACTCGTATAAATTCTGCCACGAATATTTTTTTGCACCCATCTATCAGACAAAATTCCGCCAAATATTACACCTATAAATGAAGAGGCTGCAATAGTGATCGTTGATAAAGGCCCGGCCTGCGACATAGGAATATTAAGATTTTGCGCAAAGAGAGTAGGCAACCAATTTTTGGTCGCCCATCCTGGCAAGGATGGTATTGCAAAATAAAAAAGTATGATCCAAAAAGAAATGTTGGAAAATAATAAAGCCAATCCTTTTAGAACGGATGTTTTATCTGGGACAAGCATTTTGTTGTCCAAATTGATTTTTCCACGATCGTTTTTTTCTCTTAAAAAAACAATTAAGACCAAAGAATAAGCAATGCCTATCAGACCGAAAGAATGAAAAGTAAAGTGCCATGTATAAGCCGCAGCCATAGTGGCTCCAAAGCCGCCCAGCGCTTGCCCAAAGTACAACCCGGTCATGTGAATACCGATAGCAAGCGATCTTGTTTTATCATTGTGATAATCGGCAATCAATGATAATCCGGCTGGAATGTATAACGCTTCACTGATACCCATTACCGCTCTCAACCAATATACCTGGTGGAAACTATTGGCTAAGCCCATTCCATAAGTTACACCGGACCACACAAACAAACTCCCGACTATCAGCCATTTCCTGTTTACCTTGTCCGCGATAATACCTGATAAAGGACTCATAAAACCGTATATCCACAAAAATATGCCCATCAGGTAACCAAAGCTGGTAGCGGATTGCAGTTCGTGGATATCAATCTGCATAGAAGGGCGCATTGTCGAGAGCATTTGCCTGTCCATATAGTTGAGCAATGCCACTACCCATAGCAAGGCGACTACTATCCATTTATAATTTTTGCTTTCCTTCATGATGCATATTTTCCCATTAGAAACTGAGTTTCACAAAGAAAATTATTTGTGTTCTTCATATCTTTTCTGGTGATCATATAAAATTGGTGACAACTTTTATCTTACTACTCTTCCAATCATCACATTTGGAGTTCTTACGCCGGGTTTTATTTCTCCGTTTGAAATTATAATCTCATTTCCCCACATTACTGCAGTTGTCGTTACCTGTGCCGGAAACGGCAGATCGCCAATCTTCGTCCATACGTCACTGTTAGTATTATATAATAAAATGCTTTTATCAAATCCTTTATGGTGAATGCTTAAGTTATTTTTTTCTGCTGTAAGCTTTGCTTTTTCCTGGAGAGTTGTCGCTTTTTTTATTTGGGCAATATAGGTTTCTATCCGGTGGAAAACTTTTCCATTGTCGCCGCCGGTAATTATAATTTTATCTTTACCTAGAGCCACGCCGCAAGCGGCAGACAGGTTCGTAATATTTTTACCGTCAGAAATATCAGCGCACTCTCTCCATGTTTGTGTTTCAATATTAAAAGCATAAACAGTATGATGTAAATCACTGATACCGGAAGCCGTTTTTGATCTTCCTCCAATAATGAAAATGTTCTTTTCTTTTTTTACATACTGGGTGACGGCAATTGCATTTGCTAACCCAACGGGAAGATCAGGAAGCCTCTTCCATTGTTGCCGCACACTATCAAGATCAAGACTAAAAAAACCGCTTGATGAACTTTTTTCGTTATCCCCTCCCGCCGCATACAAAGTATTCCCGATATGAGTAAGTGCTATGCAAGTTAATGGGACAGGCAAATTGGGTAACGATTCTATATCGACTTCATTTGAATCATTATTCCATTTTAATAAATAGCACCTCTTTGAAATACCGTTTGCATTTTCGCCACCAACATATGCAATCCCTTTGTCCGTTGAAGTAGTGCCGCAATAGGCAATTGGTTCCGGCAGACGGCCCTTTGCTTTTTTGTTCCAGAAAAGACTTTTCCCCTCTTTTTGCAACACATGAACTTCACCCGAATAATATTTTGTCCCTCCGTCCCATGGCAAACCATTAGGGAAATTAGCTCCGCCTGCAACTATCAAAACATTATTGCTAACGCCATTAATAGCACCGGCAAACCCTAACGATTTTGACTCACCATTTGATGCCGGTAACAAAGCAGCCAGTTGCCACTTAAAAGAAGGCTTCGGTTTTTGGGCGGGAGCAGCCAATGTAGATAACATAATTATTAAAAAAGTTATTTGCCTGGTCATTATGCGTTAGGCTTTTACGCCGGATGGTTTTTGAGAACAAAAGCTATTAAAATTAATTTGTTCCACATCTTTTTTAAATAGCTCAAATTGCTGGCTATTCATATTTTTTACAGGCAGGCGAAATTCACCACAGTCCATACCTATCATTTTCATGTAGGCTTTACCGGTAGAGATGCCGCCATATTTTCCCAACAAAAAAATCATATCAATAGATTTTTGTTGCAAAGCCTGTGCCTTTTGCAAATCGTCATTATTAAATGCATTTATGAGGCCGTAGTACAAAGGTGCTGCATAGTTGAATGTGCTCCCCACGGCTCCTTTGGCGCCAACAGCTAATGCAGAAAGCATGCTTTCATCCCTGCCCCAAAGTAAATCATACTTTCCGTTTTGAAAATGCAGGCAAGACAGAAAATCCATAAAATCTTCGTGAGTATATTTAATGCCGGCAAAATTTGGAATCTTTCCTTCAATGCTTTTTAAAAGTTGTATCATTGGAAAATCAACGCCGTTTAAAACCGGAATGTGATAATAATAAAAGGGCATGCCCGGCACTTCATCTGCGATAGCTTTACAACATGCTGCAAGCGTTTCCACATCTGCAGGCTTAAAATAAAACGGGGCAGTAAATGAAACTGCGTATAAGCCTTCCTGTTGGGCATACTTTGATAATGCAATAGAGTCAGCAATGCATGTGCCCCCAACAAGCGCCATCACTTTAAAGCCGGGATCACCTTTTGTACAATCGGCCCAGGCTTTTATCACTTCTTTCTTTTCTTGTATACTAAGAGATACCCCCTCCCCCGTAGAGCCGCAAATAAATGCGCCGGTAACATCATTCGCTGCAAGCATTTTATAATACGACGGGATCAATGATGTATTGAGTGTACCATCATTTTTCATAGGTGTAAATGGTGCGGCAATTAAGCCTTGCAAATGTTGAATATTCATTTTTTAAAATATAAGTAACGTTGAGTAAAAGCCGGGGACAAGAATATCCCCGACGCAATTTATGTTTGCTTATGAGAAAAACTTTATTTAATAACCCTTCGTTTGTGTATATAAAGGATCGAGGTTTAACATCGAAACAGAAATTGGCAACTCCAGGGTGGGTCCTTTACCGGAATTAACGGTGGCCTCTGAAAGATAAGCCGGGTTTACATAATTATATACCCATTGATCACCACATCGTCTTAATGCCCACCAACGCTTACCTTCACCAATTTCTTCCCGCAATTGTTCTTCTAATGTTGCCTTAATATTATCATCTATACTCCCGTTTACATACGGCGTATACGTTGGACCGTATGCCCTTGAACGTAGACTGTCAATTTCCGGCGAAGGGTCTTGTCCTAGTTTGGACTTGGCTTCTGCCATTAGCAACAAAACATCAGCATAACGATAAATTGGAAAATCATTGGTAAAAACCTGGCTGGTGCCGGATGCGGTACCAACCCATTTGTTCAGTAGAACACCTCTTACCGCGTATGGAGCAGAGGTACTGTACATCACTTTAAAAGTACCTGCTATTCTTTGATCGGGAGGCCCACTGGTTAGCTTAGTGATCATGTCCTGGTTCATCCCCACTCTGTTTGATCCATTAACGTACGGATAAACATAAGATACTACTTTGGTAGGATCACCTGATTGCTCAAAAGTTAACGTATTCGCCTGTATGGAATTTACGGTAAACTCAGAGAACACAGCATTTTGCGCCTGGCTTAATTCATAGTTGAGCGCAAAAATAATTTCAGGATTATTTGATTTTTTAGTGGCATCAAAAATGTCGGAATATTTTGGATCCAACCCTAATGTTCCACCCTGCAAGCCTTCTACCTGCTGCAAAACCGTTTCCGCAGTAGTTAAATCAGCATTGCCTCCTCCTAATAAAGTTCCCGTCCATAAATTTACATCGGCCTTTAAAACCAACGATGCCACTGCATTCCAATAAACACGTTTACCGGCAGGGAAAGTATAATTATTATTAAATAAAGTGAGAGACTGTTCTATATCACTTTTTATTTGCATAAAAACAGAGTCAACAGGCGTACGTGCCGAATAAGTTTGAGCGGTACTGCTGATCGTTGACAAAGTTTTAGTAATTAAAGGAACGCTGCCCCATGTTTTCGCCATTGTATAATAAATGTAAGCCCGGATACCATACATCTCGGCTAAGTATTGGCTTTTTGTAGCGTCAGGCAAAACGTTGGTAGCGGTAAAATATTGAATGGCATTATTCACCTGGTACAGAAGGCTATAAAAATTACCCCAGTTGCCGTAAGGTACATTTAGCGCACTTATATTTTGATCATAAAGCTGTTGATATCCTCCGTCAACTGATTCTGTAAAAAGTCCATCTGTCCAAATTTCGGAACGCATCTCTCCAAGGCCAAAAAGCGTGCTATTGTAATTTCTGAGTTGGGCGTACACGCCGGTATATAACGTAACCAAAGCATTGGGGTTAGAAAGATCTGCCGCCGATAACACATCTTGCGGAACTGCCTTTTCCAATTGTTTTTTGCACGAGCCAATACTCATGATTAGTATCAAAACGGGCAGTAACTTAATCAATGATTTATATGTTTTCATTCTAAATTATTTTATGTTTTATTTTTTTGATTTAACAGATTACAGCGTAACGTTAACGCCTAAGGTGAGACGTCGTGGCAGCGGGAATTTTCCATTATCAACACCGCCTATTTCCGGGAAATTGCCGCTGTACTTCATGAAGTAAGCCAGGTTATTTCCTGTTATAAACAAACGGGCTCCTTTTATTCTGTTATGAAAGGATTGCTCCAATAAACTTCTTGTTACATCGTAACTTAAGGTTACTTCTCTTGCCATTAAATAATCTCCTTTCTCCCAGAAGTTGGCCGGAGGATTATTTCCCGAGGCATCTGTAGCATAATTTCTTCCCTGGTTGGCCCAATAAAATCTGGGCAACGTACCGGTTGTATTATCCGGCGACCATGTTTTTAAAACATCAACAGTTGAATTTTGCGAACCCTGTACCTGGCTTAAGCCCCTCAGTCTTTCATTGTTAAGAATTACAAAGCCTAAAGCAAAATCAAATTGAGCATATACACTAAATCCTTTATAACTTATTGCTCCCGAAAATCCACCTGATAATTGAGGAGTTGTTCTGCCCACATAAACAAACTGTCTGGAATCAATAGTATCATTTGGATTTACCTGGTGCCAGCGGGCATCACCTAGCTGTTTTAATGTTTTATGTGTATACGGCAAATAAGAATTATAAACGCTAGCATCTTTATCAATGGCCCCCTGAGATGTATAAATGCCATCATATCTGGGCGCATAAACTGCGTCCAACCCTACGCGTTTACTTTCCTGTAACCCGCCAACCTGTATAAGCTGAGTTGGATTTTTAGGATCCCAAACCTGTATGGTTCCCTGCCTGTTTCCGGGAAGTCCGTTGAATGGCAGTTTCACCACATAACTCTTAACCTTGAAAAGATTTGCGCTAACATCAACGCTTAAGCCGTCAACTTTTACGGGCTGAATAACCCGTGCTCTTACATCTAACTCAAAACCTTTGTTTTGCAATTGCCCGTTGTTGTAGTATTGAATGCTTGAGAAACCGGATGTAACATCTAAAGGCAAGCCGGATATTTTGTTGAATATATTTTTAATGAAGTAATCACCGATAATAGTTACCCTGCTGTTAAACAAACCTATGTCAGCGCCAAGGTTGGTAGTGGTGGAAGTTTCCCACTTTAGATTTGTATTGATGTAATTAGGATAGTAGGTGCCTCCAAGGCCATTATAAACCGATGTAGAAGGATAGGTTTGATCCGCAGCATAATAATTTTGTGAACCATCAGAATTGGTTAGCGATGCAAGGTTACCTACCTGCCCCCAACTGACACGCGGCTTAAATACACTTACATATTTACTTACAGGACTGTTTTTGAAGAACTTCTCATTTTGCATATTCCAGCCACCGGAAATACCAGAAAATAGTCCATATTGATTGTTGGCAAGCCTTGAAGTACCATCGTAGCGGATATTGCCTGTTATGAAATATTTGCTTTTATAACTGTAGTTTATCCTGCCAATAACAGACGCCAGTCTCTCCCATGCATTGAAACTTGAATAAGCTCTCTGCGGGTTTGTAATAGTTCCATTTACCACTGCGGGTGGCACTGAGGCAGATAACCATGGGAACAAATCTGTTGGCGCTCCGGATGCAGATCCTGTAAAAGTATGTTCTTTAAAATCATAAAATTCACCGCCACCCAAAACAGTAATGTTATGTACTTTATTAATTGTTTTATCAAACTGTAAAAATGCATTATAGGTATAAGACACATCGTTATAATTATTAAATGAAGCAGCTCTCGTTGTATTAATAGCGCCGTTGTTACCTTGCTGGTACGATGTATTGAAATTATTTGCATTTTGATAGAGCAGGTAGCCGGAACCGGTAGCTAAGAATTTAAGCCACGGTAGTATTGTATAATCAACATGCAGGCTTCCCATTAAACGTTGCTGGCCGGTATTGTTTTGAGGTATCTTGCTCCAATAAAGCGGGTTTCCTAATGTATTGTCATTTGGCCCCGGCAATATAGCGCCGGAGGTATCATTATAATATCTAACGGTGGGGGCTACCCCAACAAATCTTTGCATCAAGCCACCGGCCGCGCCGCCAGCGGGGTCAACATAAGGAAGCTTTTGATTTAATGTGTAACCGGATATTGTAGTGGTTACTTTTAAATTTTTACCTACATTCAAACCTCCATTAAAATTCAGGCTCAGTCTTTTAAGCTGAGATCCTATTACCATCCCATTGTCATTGAGAACACCGAGGCCCAAAGCAAACCCACCCTGGTCATTTGCGCCCGAAAAGTTCAGATAATGTTCCTGGGTAGTATTTTGTTGTAAGATCATATTCTCGCGGGTTCTTACATCTATTTCATGATATAGAATTGTGTCCATTTGTCCTGATATAAATGGATTAGGATCTATAAACGTATTCCATCCGGATTTGCCGATAAAGCGTCTGTTGGCGTCACTTAATATTTGGGTAGTATATAAACCCGTTGGTGAAGTAAATCCATTGTTTAACCCCCAACCCCATGAACCAACATTCTGACCTTTATCCGTGTTGGCGGCATTTGTGTTTCCATCGGCAACATCAGCCTGCCAGCGGCTCTGAATGCCGATCCTGTTCCAATGTATATACTGTGCAGCGGTTAGGTATTGTGCAGAATTGTAACGGATGTAGTTGGTCGTATTTCTATAACTATAATTAATTTGTGTCCTCCCCTTTTTGCCTTTTTTAGTAGTGATCAATAATACTCCGTTAGCCGCTCTTGCCCCGTAGATAGCCAGTGAACCGGCATCTTTTAAGAGATCAACACTCGCTACATCATCCATGTTAATACCATACAAAGTTGACAACACTATGCCATCTACAATAATCAATGGTGAACCCGTGCCATTGAAATTAGAGCCTCCCCGGAAGGAAATGCTGGGAGTGGTACCGGGTTGGCCGGTGGATTGCTGAACCCTGAGCCCGGGCAATGTGCCCTGTAGCGCAGTACCAAGATTCGAGTTGGGAGAAGACTTTAATACATTCTGATCCAAACTTGCGACCGAACCAGTCAAGGTTCTTCTTGTCTGCGTTCCATATCCTACCACCACCACTTCATCCAGCTTGCCATTGGCAACTTTCAAAGCCACATCAATAGTGGAAGAATTTCCCACCTTCACAATTTTTGATGAAAAGCCAATCGAAGAAAAATTCAACGCATCACCAGGTGATGCATCAAGAGTATAGTTTCCGTCAGCGTCTGTTTGCGTGCCTTCTGTTTTTCCAGTTACTACAATACTCACACCCGAAAGCGGATTATTGCTTTCATCGGTAACTTTTCCGGAAATTTTTTTTACCTGCGCCCAGCCCGATGCAGCAATAAAAATTAATGTTGTTGAGAGCAGCAGTTTTAAACCAGTAAATTTCATAATTATCTATTTAAAAAGTATATTTGTATTATGTATGACATAATAAAATTAGAATCATTTTTTCAATTCACCAAAAAAATATAAAAAATATATAAAAATATTCTTTGTCATACATTTACCGGAGTGATAAATTACCTGTTGGTTCTGAACAATTGAATAAGATTAATATGAATATAGAAGCAATAAAAAATAATTTAAGGACGGTGGATACCAGTTCCCTCGTTGATAAAGTAGAAGCCAAACTTGTAGAATTGCTGCAAAAAAGAAAGTTGAAGGTAGGTGATACCATTCCTAAAGAACTTGAGCTGGCCGAAACATTAGGCGTAAGCCGCACCGTTATACGCGAAGCTTTATTACGTCTTCGTATGATGGGTTTAATAGAATCAAAGAAGAAAAAAGGTTCAGTGATCACCAGCCCCGATTTGTTTGGTATGATGAGCAAAAGCATGAACCCGCATGTACTTGACCAGGAAACACTAAAGGAGATTTTTGAAATAAGACTTGTATTGGAGATAGGAATGGCTGATCTTCTTTTTAAAAGAGTAACCAAAGAAGATATTGCAGAACTCAAAGAAATAGTAAGAAATGAACCGCCGGCTGCCCAATATCATTTATTTAACATAGATCATGAGATCGCCTTTCATGGAAAACTTTACGAAATAACAGGAAATGAAACTTTGAAGAAGTTTCAAAAAATGCTGCTCCCGGTATTTGATTACGTGCACAAAAGTGGTTTATTAAAAAAGCAGCCCTTACTCAAAACTTTTACCTCTCATAAAACGCTTGTAAATATTCTTGAAACCGGCACTCCTGAGGAATTTAGAAATGGAATGAGAAATCATTTAGAAAATCATTTCGTAAGGATCTTCCAATAACAAATCAACTATCAATGCCGCTTTTTTAATTAAATGAAATTGCTGAATTTTTATTATGCTCAGTGTAGGTATTTTTTATGATTCGAAATGATTTTTCCTGATCGGCATTTTTGAAATGCTGGTTATCTATATCAATATTCGCCGGTTGAAAATTATTTAGCTTGTGTAAAAGAGAAGACAATGTTATTTCTTTAAGATGTATATATCCGAAAGAATTCATCAAGTCAATAGTGCTTCTCAATATTTCATTCCGCAGTTGATAATAATGACCCGAAAAGGCTGTTGCCTGAATATTAGTAATTTTTTTATTTTTTTTATCAGTTAAAAAATTATTCTGCATCATAATGGCATCTGCCCCTAAGGCAACGAGCTTTAGTACATCTAACGGGGCGCCAATTTTAGTGGCAGCAATAATTTTAACTCCCTTTGTCAATCCGTATATTTCCAAAGTTTTTGATGCAAATAATAAAGCATCATAAAATGGCATGCACAAATTATTTTCAACAGAACAATCTTCAATAACAATATAATCAGGTATTATTTCCGTTTTACGAAAGGCATAACAGATTTCATGAAATTCCTTCTTATTAGTAATGCAAAGCCTTATGCCAACCGGCTTTTTACCGGACAGTTGCCGTAATGTATCTAAAAATATTGCCATGCTTTCAGCATTGCTGAATGCAGTATGTTTAGTAATTGGTTTTAAAATTATGCCTGGATATTTGGTGTTGGTGACAGCTTCCGTGTACCTATTTCTTTGTTTCGAAATAGTATGTCTTCTCACAGGCCCGGATAATTTCAATTCAATCATTTTTACACCCGGGTCACTTGCATTCAATCTAAATAATTCAGGATTAAAATTAAGATTATGATCCCTGCAACCAGCATAGCCAGGGCAAATTTTCAGTATTACTTCTTTCCTGGATTCATCAGTCCCGTCAATATCTTCATGGAAATGCTTCGAAAGATTATTACCATTGAGGGAAGTAGTATCATTGTGACTAAAAGCAGCGGCCTGATTTGTGCTGAACGTATCAATGCAAATCAGGCTGGAAAGATATGGCTGAGCGCAATGGCTGTTGCCAAATAATACGTTTAATTCATTGCCTTTGGCCTTGCAGGAAAGAATTACATTATCGCCCTTATTTAAGCCTCCCCCATTACCGTTTATTTTTGTATCCTTAGCCTCCTTTTTTGAAACTATTTTCTTATAATAAATCGCAAACGCGAATGAAGGAAGTGAAAAGAGCAATGCCCAATAAAAATCCCGGTTATATAAATAAGCAGTTTTTATAATTAAAACATTTATTAAAATAACCATTAAAAGAAATGCACTGCTAAACGAAAAAATTTTTTGCTTTTGAAACATGTTGACTCATTTTAAAATTTAAAAACGGGAAGAACTTATCTCCTTGTAAGCTGCCTTGTTTTGTTTCTTCTTAAAATTTCCTGCAGAACATCTACCGATTGGGAAACAGATCTGCGGTAACCTATGCTGCTTTTTTTTACATAATGATCGTAGCCCGGTACCACTAATCTTATTTCACATAATTTATTTTGTGGATTTTTACTGCTTCCCTTTCTTAGAATTACATTCGCCCGGATGATGCTATTACATTGCCTAAACAATTTTTTTACTTTCCCCCTTACAAATGTTTCCAAATTTTTGCCTGCCTTAAAATCTATTGATTTAATAATAATGTTCATAAAATTTATTTATTTTATAATAAGTGAATACTCTGTTCGTGAAAATCTCCAATGGACTATTTCGTCAAAACTAAGCCGCCCATATTAGAGGGAGATTAAGAACAAATTAGAAAGCAATTAAAATTATTTGGGCCGCACATTTTCGGCAATGGGGAGTCGTATTGAAACGGTAGTTCCTTTTCCAACAGTGGAACTAACTTTTATCTGGCCCTTGTGTAAGTTTATTATGCGATAAACTAAGGGCAAGCCAACACCAAAACCAGTAATCGATTTGCTATCTTCAGTCCTGTAAAAAGGCTGAAAAATATTCTTCAAATCAGTTTCAGAAATGCCTTTGCCATCGTCTTCGACAGAAATGACTATTTCCTTTGTCTCAACCGTTAATTTTATTTTAGCAAGATGGCTGGCTGAATATTTACAGGCATTTGAGACAACATTTTTTATGGCTGTGAGTAATAATTCGGCATTGCCAAATACCAATAATCTTTCTTCGTTTTCAGGCAATTGATCAAACTGAAGTTTTACTGAGTACTCCTTGTTCATTTTGGTAACTTCACCGGGAAGCTGCATTAGTATTTCATCCACTCTTATTGAATTAATTTCAATTCCCCCTTTAATACCGGACGCAGTTGCAAACTCTAATAGCGTTTGCGTTAATCTGCTCAACTGACGTACATCCTGGTAAACAGACTGCATTACTCCCTGGTATTCTTTGGCGTCCCGGGTTCTTTGAAGTGCCACCTCTAATTGGCTGGAAATAGAAGTTAACGGGGTGGATAATTCATGCGAGGCCGAGGAAATAAAACGGCGTTGCATTTCAAAACTTTGTTGCAAGCGGTCTAACAATTCATTCAAGGTTTCAGTAAGGTAGTTCCATTCATCATTCGCATTTCCTGATTTAATTCTATGCGCCAGGTTTTGTGCAGAAATATCTTTTACATCATCAGCAATCTTCCTGATAGGATTCAATAATATTTTAGAGAAAATATACCCTGAAGTAAATGCAATTAAATTGCCACAGATAAAACTTATCAGTAAAATAATTCTAAGACGATTAAGATTTCTTTTTCCTTCTTCATCAAAGGCAGCAGCCAGGATCACCGTCCCGTTACTATTTTTATTACGGTACAAGGCAACCACTTCCCTGTTGCCATTTGTGAAAAAATAAATCTTTTTCACTCTTGCCTTATCTAACATTTCGCCTGTAACATGTAAAGTATCGGACGGCTCATCATTATAGGCATATATTTTTTGATTAAGGTTGTTATACGCCTGAATAGCTTTGTGTTTCATAGGTATGATGGTGATCGAATCGATTTTATTCACCAGCCCCGGATCAAATATGTCAGGCTCGTCAAGCATGTTGGCAGTTGATATAGCATAATTGCTTAAATGCGCCCTGGTATTTGCTAACCTGTTGTTATAAAAAAAATAATAAATAAACCCACAAAATAATGTAAGCAGTAAAGACATTATAAGAGCAAAAAGCAAGGTAATCTTAATTCTTACATGCATTAGCGATCCTTTAATATATATCCCATACCTATCTGGGTCTGAATTAATTTGTGCTCAAAATGCTTGTCCACTTTGTTGCGCAGATAACTTATATAAACGTCAATAACATTGGTGTTAGTTTCAAAATCCACATCCCATACATTAATCGCGATGTCGACTCTTGAAACCAACCTGTTTTTATTGCGAAGCAGGTATTCAAGCAATTGGAATTCTTTCGCAGTAAGATTAATTATTCTATCATCTCTTTTAACCTCTTTGCTATCAAGATTCATTTCAAGGTCTGCTGCTTTCAAAACATTTCCAACCGGTAAGCTTTGGTTCGTTGTACGCTTAAGCAGTACCCTTATTTTCAGGAGCAGTTCTTTAAATTCAAATGGCTTCACCATATAATCATCAGCGCCTGATTCATAGCCTTCAATTTTATCATTAAGAGCACTCATCGAAGTGAGCATAAGAACTGGAATATGCTGATTTTGTGAACGAATCGCTTTGCACAGATCGTAACCATTCATGCCAGGAAGATTGATGTCAAGAATAACAAGATCAAAATCTTTGGCACAAAATAAATGATAGCCTAGTTTGCCATCGTAAGCAACTTCGATGTTAAAGCCAATTTCATCGAGCCCAAACTTAAGCGTATCCGCAATTTTTTTTTCGTCTTCAACAATTAATATTCTCCTCTCCATAAATGTAGAATAGCCTTTAGATGAAGCAATTTACTTCTTATCACTTTAGATTAGAAAAAATCAGGCATTTCTAATCACATTCTAATGTTGCCTTAATGCCAAACTAATAACGGGCATATAATTTTGCCTAACCCAAGAAAGTTATTTATTTAATCTGTTATTTAATTAATTATATCAATCATGTATACGATAATTATTGCTGCAATATTCGTTATAAGCACGATTGGCATCTTTACCATTTTTGCTTCCATAAGTAAGAAAAATGCAAGGAAAAACAAGAAAATGCTTCTTAAACGGCTTAGTATATCGGGGTCTGAACATGGACTTGCCTTTTCAAGCCAGGAAATATTGAAGAACAAAATAATTGGTCTTGATGGGCTAAATCAAACCCTGTTAATTCTTGAATTTGAAAATGCCGATAACATTATTTGTATTAAAATGCAGGAGGTAAAAAATTGCACAGTCGAGAAAAAATATGATAGCATCGTTATAGGTAATGAGAGGAAAGCAAAACCTGAACCTCACCTAAGAAGCATCAGTATTAACTTTTCTTTTAAAAATAGCCGCGAACCTATTTCAGTATCCATTTACGATAGCTGCATAAACAGCATTTATGAAATGCAGGAACTGGAAGCAAAAGCAAGGAATTGGGAAAAAACACTTTCAGGAATGATTTCGGGGGAGCTCGAAGTAAGAGCATAATTAAACTTTTTGGATAACTTAAATCAGAAATATTTTTTAGCCGGTTAAATGATCGCATCAATATTGTTATTGTAAAAAAAAATAAACAAACCAGAAATCTTAATGAAGAAAAGAGGCATATCAGTGAATTATTTTAATTGGCATTTTTGAACTTTTAGTTTTTTTATTTCATGTCATAAATTAGTATACTTTATAACGACCTTATTTAATAAAGTCAATAATATAAAATAATTAATCCTGAATTTGACAGGATTACATGTTTGTATAAGTGAATTGCCCGCCTGAAACCTAGGTTGAAGTAAATTATACAGATAAAGATACCTTATGACAACAGCCATAAGGCATGATACAAATGTAGTCAGGCAATTTATTTCATTATCGTTTTATATAAGATAAAGCAATCTTTTCTAATCACATTCTAATGTTGCCTTAATGCCAAACTAATAACCCGTATATAATTTTGGGAAGTGAAATTAATTATCATTAGGATTAAAATCACAGATAATAAATACATAAAGACGGGTAATTAATTAAGAGCATTTAAAGAGCCCAAAGCTAAAAAGTTTGATATGAATATGATACCATTTACTGAAACAGAAGGCGCCGTTGCTAATGAAAGACACTATGACCTGAAAATTTTAAAAGACAAAGGGATTGATCTCAGTCAAATTAAAACTGAAATCACCGTGGAAAACAGCAATGGATCTGTAAAGAGTGTGCTTCAGCCTTTTAAAGTCTTTAAGCCAATTTCAGGGAATGGCTTTGGCAAAGGGCAAACAGATTTCCTTGTTGATTACATTATTAAAACACATCACGAGTTTGCTAAAAAAAACGCTGCTGTTATTTATAACTTAGCTCAAAAAGTTACGTACCGGCATTGTGATAATCATCCCGAATTGCTAACACTCAATAAAATTATCTTTTTGTTCCTGCACGATTTATTAAATCATATGAAAGAAGAGCAGCAATTCATCTTTCCCTGCATCAGGCAAAAGGCAAACGCTATCAAATATTCCGAAATAAATGATACTTGCATTTCGCAATCGTTAGAGAGGAAAATAAAAGTGATGCAAAATGAACATGCAAAGTCATTTACGTATCTGAAAGCGCTTCGCCAGCTCACTAATAATTTTGGCATACCTTCTGATGCATGTAATTCTTATAAGGTCTTGTTTGAAAAAATAAAAGAGCTTGAAGATGATCTGTACATTCATTTTCATCTCGAAGATGATATTCTTTTCTCAAACGCATTGATTCTTACAAAGTATGATTGATTTATTAGATTAATTAACGATTAGATATTATGAAACAGAGTAGAGTAAAAAATATCCACGACTTTGGTCAGAGCATCTGGCTTGATTTTTTTGACCGGAAAATTATGGACTCGGGTGAATTAAAAAAATTAATTGATAATGACGGCATAAGTGGAGTAACTTCTAACCCTTCCATTTTTGAAAACGCAATCAGCAGCAGTTTAGATTATGATGATGATATTGCATCTCTTTCCCAAAAAAAAATCAGCGCCGAAGAAATATTCTTCGCACTTGCCGTTAAAGACATACAACGTGCCGATGGTTTTTTTAAACCCATCTACGAGAAAACAAAAGGGAACGACGGTTTCGTTAGCCTTGAGGTTTCTCCTCTTCTTGCCCACGATACAGATGGAACAATAAAGCAAGCCAGGGAATTATGGGGTGCTGTTAACCGAAAAAATGTTATGATCAAAATTCCGGCTACAGCAGAAGGGTTGCCTGCCATCAGACAATGTACCAGCGAAGGAATAAATATTAATATAACCCTGCTTTTTGGTTTGCCAAGGTATAAGCAGGTTACTGATGCCTATATATCCGGATTGGAAGACAGGATTAAAGTCAATCAACCCATTGACAAAATTACTTCAGTAGCAAGTTTTTTCCTCAGCCGGATTGATGTTTTGACTGATCCGCTTCTTGATGGAAGGCATTTGAATAATTTGAAGGGACAAGTGGCAATAGCTTCAGCAAAAAAGGCATACGAAATGTACAAGAATATTTTTGGTAGTGAGCGCTTCAAGACACTTGAAGCAAAAGGGGCAAAACGGCAACATGTTTTATGGGCAAGCACCGGTAGCAAAGATGCTTCTTACAGCGATGTGAAATATGTGGAGGCTTTAATAGGAAATGAAACTATAAATACGCTTCCGCTTAAAACCATTAACGCTTTTAATGATCATGGCCATGCAACAAACAGTCTGGAAAACGACCTCGATAAAGCAACAAGTGTACTGGCGCAGTTGAATAACAGCGGGCTCGACATAAATATCATTACACAAAAACTGGAAGATGAAGGAATAGAAAAATTTAATAAAGCATATAAGGTGTTGTTAAAAACAATTGAAAACAAAACAATGCAAGTTGTATGGTAAAACAATTTGAAAAATTAACAGAAGAAGAACGACAGCTTTTATATAAAGCACCCGTATTATTATCTGTGCTGGCTTCGTGCACTAATAGCAAACTTGACAAAGTTCAAAAAGCGGATGCAATTAAATTAGCACATTTAAAAACTTTTACAGCCCTACCGTTACTGCTTCCATATTACGCCGAAGTAGAGAAAGGTTTTAAAGAGCGGTTCGAATGTGCGGAAAAAAAATATTTTCCGTTTAATGACAATAAGCGCAACGAAATAAAAAAAGAATTGCATAGAATCAATTTTATTATCAGCAAACTGGATAAAGATTATTCTTTT
Organism: Ginsengibacter sp.; assembly: GCF_057362405.1. NCBI lineage: Bacteria > Pseudomonadati > Bacteroidota > Chitinophagia > Chitinophagales > Chitinophagaceae > Ginsengibacter > Ginsengibacter sp. The sequence continues at coordinate 16,713 of NZ_JBMQQG010000097.1, read as the reverse complement.
ACATTGCATGCCGGCCTGGATAAATTTGCTACACATGTAAAGAAAGCCCGGCATAGTATTCTACAGGATTTTATCTTTCCGCTACCAATGCAAGGATTATCATATTAGCGTTTTAAAATTTGATGCATGCCGAAATAAAAATAAAAGGAATCCTTTGCAGTGTTAACGACGATTGCAAAAGTATGCAGAAGCGCGGATTAGTATAGTAGCATTCAAATGGGCATGGAGGACTGGTGGTAAAATAAAATATGAATTTATGGTTAATCATTCACTAATGCCACCGGGCAAACCTGGCATTCCTGCACGCTGGACATCAAGCGCAAAATCCGGAATCGGTAAGGCGTTAAATTCACTATCGCAGGTTAGTTTTACAATAAGTCATGGAATTATTAATGAAGTCTATTTTCCAAGAGAAGATGTGGCGTGTACAAGGGACATGGAATTGATTGTAACTGATGGGAAAGATTTTTTTTCTGAAGAAAAAAGAGACACAAAACATTTCACTGAAACGATGGGCGATGGAATACCTGCGTATAAAATCACAAACGAATGCTTACAAAAAAAATATAAAATCATAAAAGAAATCATAACAGATCCTTTGCGAAATACGCTATTGCAGAAAATTGAATTTCTGCCAACAGGCGACGCGAAAAATCATTATCATTTATATGTGTTACTTGCTCCGCATTTATCTAATAGTGGTGGCGGAAACACAGCGTGGATAGGAGATTACAAAGGGGTTCCTATGATTTTTGCTAAGCGAAATGGGCTTGTATTGGCTTTGGCAAGTTCTCAAAACTGGTTAAAACGCTCAGTAGGGTTTGTGGGTGTTTCCGATGGATACGGAGATATTGAACAACATAAGCACATGACCTGCGAATACCAGCGTGCGGAAAATGGTAATGTGGCAATGATTGCTGAAATAGATTTAGCAGGAACAGATAATCCCTTTGTTCTCGCCGTGGGATTTGGATACGATGCTACTGAGGCAGGGCACCATGCATGGGCAAGCATTATAGATGGATTCGACTATGCCAAAAAACGTTATATCAGTGAATGGATGGAATGGCAAAAATCACTAACTCCGCAAGAAAAATCACAAGATAGCTCCGGAAAACTTTCGCGCATTAGCGCAGCGGTACTGCGCATACACGAATCCAAATCTTTTGTCGGCGGCACTATAGCAAGCATGTCTATCCCCTGGGGATTTTCGAAAGGAGATGATGATATTGGGGGTTATCATTTAGTATGGCCACGCGACCTGGTACAAATTGCCGGCGGGTTTCTATCCATGCATTCAAACGATGATGCTTTCCGGGTAATAAACTACCTGATGGTAACGCAGGAATCAGATGGACACTGGCCACAAAATATGTGGTTGTCCGGCAGGCGAAACATGATGGGAATTCAAATAGACCAGGTAGCATTACCAATTCTGTTAATTAATTTATGCAGCACAAATGGCGCTTTAGATTCACACATGATTCACACCTACTGGAAGATCGTAAAAAAAGCAGTTTCTTATATTATTAAGAATGGACCGGCGACAAGCCAGGACCGGTGGGAAGAAGAAAATGGAATATCCATATATACTTTAGCTGCAGAGATATCGGCATTACTGGCAGCCGCCGACTTTGCAGAAAAAAATAATGAATCAGTTGTAGCTGCATACTGCCGTGAAACGGCTGACTATTGGAACAATAATATTGAACATTGGACTTATGTAACAAATACATCACTGGCTCAGGAAGCAGGTGTAGAAGGTTATTATATACGCATTAATCCTGCAGGTATAGCAGCAAAGGATCTGGATGGAAAAACTATAAGACTTAAAAACCATTCTGATGATAATAGTTTGATGCCAATAAATGAATTGGTTAGTATTGATGCATTGGCATTAGTAAGATTTGGGCTACGTGCAGCGCACGATCCAAAAATACTCAATACCATTAAAGTAATAGACTCGACACTAAAAGTCGAAACACCTTATGGACCTTGCTGGCATCGTTATAATAATGATGGATATGGAGAGCATGAAGATGGGAGCCCGTATAATGGAACAGGTATTGGCCGAGCATGGCCGCTGCTTACCGGAGAAAGGGCTCATTACGAAATTGCAGCCGGTAATTATGAAAAAGCAGAAGCACTATTAACAACAATGGAAGCATTTGCAAATCATGGATTGTTCCCTGAGCAAATTTGGGATACAGAAGACATCCCCGAACAGAGTCTTTTTCTTGGAAAACACACAGGCTCCGCCTTACCTCTGGTATGGACACATGCAGAATATATCAAGTTGTGCTGGTCGCTAAAGCATAAAAAAGTTTTTGATTTACCGCTGCACACACAGGAACGGTATATTCAAAATAAACCGGAAACAGATTGGGAAGTTTGGCGTTATGAATACCCATGCAATACCATATCAAAAACAAAATATTTGCGGATAGAAGTTTTAACGCCCGCAATAGTTCGCTGGAGTATTGATGGCTGGGCAACAAAGAATGAAACAAATACGCATGATACAACCCTGGGAATACATTTAGTAACCCTGCCTGCAAAAACTTTTAATGAAGGAGAAATATTATTTACTTTCTACTGGTTAAATTCACAACGTTGGGAGAATAATGATTTCAAGGTAACTATCATTAACGATTGATAACAAATTGCTGAAGCGTAAGTTTGATACATTGAACAATTTTGAAAAGCCACGCTATGGTAACCTGGTGAAGCCCTCTTTATGGAAAACAAACACATCTCTTAAATTAATTAAAAGCCTTTAGGTCTTAATCATGAATAAGATAACACAAACTATAGAACAAACAGCAATCAATACAGTCAGAATATTAGCCGCCGATGCTGTACAAAAAGCAAACTCCGGTCATCCGGGAACGCCTATGGGGCTTGCACCCATGGGCCACGTGTTGTGGACGGAAAGTATGAACTACAATCCGCAAAATCCTCAATGGGCTAATCGGGATCGTTTCATATTATCCTGTGGCCATGCATGCATGTTGCAATACAGTTATTTGTATTTAACCGGCTATGACATCACCATGGAGGATATAAAAAATTTTCGGCAATTACATAGTAAAACAGCCGGTCATCCTGAATATGGCTTATTGGATGGCATTGAAGTAACTACCGGTCCGCTTGGACAAGGTTTTGCAAACGGAGTAGGCATGGGCATTGCGCAGCAATATCTTGCTTCACGATATAATAAACCGGATTATAAATTATTTGATTATAAAATTTACGCTATTTGCAGCGATGGTGATATGATGGAAGGTGTAACTGCGGAAGCCGCTTCGCTTGCGGGCCATTTACAATTAGGCAACCTTATTTATTTATATGATGATAACCAGATTACCATTGAAGGAGCAACTTCACTCGCCTTTAATGAAGATGTAGTGGAGCGTTTCCGTGCGTATGGATGGCATGTGCAATCTGTGGCAGATGGCAACGATATAGAAGCCATTGCTACTGCCGTTGAAAATGCAAAGAATGAAACGCATCGCCCTTCATTGATAAAAGTGCGCACCCACATTGGTTTTGGAAGCCCTAACAAAGAAGATACTGCAGCAGCGCATGGCTCTCCTTTAGGAAAGGATGAAGTAAAATTGGTAAAAGAAAATTTTGGATTCGACCCTGATAAAAGTTTTGTAGTACCGCATGATGTATTAAATTATTACAGGGAAAAAGGCAACGCAGGCATACAAAAAGAAGATGAATGGAATAATTTATATAAAAAATACAAAGAAAAATACGCTGATGAAACTGCTGAATATGAATTATTTAAAAGTGGAAAATTACCCGAAGGATGGAAAGAAAATCTGCCTGTTTTTAAACCCGATGCAAAGGGAATTGCAACTAGAAAAGCTTCTGGTAAAATGCTGAATGCTATTGCTGCAAAATTACCAATGCTCATTGGCGGCTCTGCTGATTTATCTCCCTCTACTGATACAACTTTAAATGATTTTGAATCGTTCACCAGTGAAAACCATAGTGGAAGAAACCTTCACTTCGGCATTCGTGAACATGCTATGGGCGCGGTTTTAAACGGCATAGCTGTCACCAAAGGCATTATTCCCTATGGCGCTACCTTTCTTATTTTTTCAGATTATATGCGGCCACCTGTTCGGCTGGCAGCTATCATGAAAATTCGCCCCATATTTATTTATACCCATGATAGCATTGGCCTGGGTGAAGATGGAACTACGCATCAGCCGGTAGAGCAATTAATTGGATTAAGATCCGTGCCCAATGTAATGGTTATACGCCCGGCAGATGCTAATGAAACGGTGCAGGCTTGGCGTGTAGCGCTTGAACATTCAGGCGGGCCTGTTGTATTAATATTAACCCGGCAGGAATTACCAATTATTGACCAGGATAAATATGCGAAAGCATCAGGGCTTGAAAAGGGAGCGTATATTTTGTCAGATTGTGATGGCGAGCCCCAGCTTATTTTAATGGGCACAGGGAGTGAAGTACATTTGTTATTGGAAGCACAGAAAAAATTAAAAACAGCATCCATCCAGGCTCGTGTAGTTAGTTTCCCAAGTTGGGAATTATTTGAAAAACAAAGCGAAGGATATAAACAAAAAATTTTCCCAAAAAATATTCGCAGAAGGTTAGCTGTGGAAGCCGGCTCGCCAATAGGCTGGTGCAAATATGTAACAGATGAAGGAGACATAATTGGAATTACAAAATTTGGAGAATCAGCGCCGGGCGACGAGGTTATGAAAGAGTATGGGTTTTCTGTAGAAAACGTTGTTGAAAGGGCAAGGGCATTATTGAAGTAAACTAGATCGGGTTTGAAGCAATTGAATATGCTATTATTTCACAAGTCACAATTTGAAAGATGTGTAATAAATGGATATAGAATTTGTGGTGATGAAGTTTCTGATGAATTGATCAAACAATTGAAAGAATGCAAGAATTACCATGGTTATAACCTGGCTATTATTGAGCCTGCGAATCCAATACATAATCCTGTCTGTTAAAATCATAAAATGAAATTTCAATGATTCCTCATTTTACGGCGGCAGAAAAGGCAATGCATTATCCGGCAGACAGAAACTTTTATGTAAGGCTGAAACCTTACATGCTATTTATAATTGGAATGGTTCTTTTAGGTTCCATTGCAATTGCATGGATGCAATATTTATTTTTCGGCTTGCCGCCGGATCCGTCTTTATCTTTTTCGTCGGTAGTTGTGACCAATCAACCCTCAGGATTTCCAATGTGGGTCAATATCAGTCATTGGGTGAATTTCTTTTTTTTGATTTTAATTATAAGAAGCGGACTCTCTATTTTAGTGGATCATCCGAGGTTGTACTGGAACAACGGCTGTGGCCCGGAAACAGAATGGATTAAGTTTACACCGAAAAAAATTCAAAAAGATGAAGTCTGGACTGCAAAGCAGGATTCACGGTATATCAGTCCTGTAGTGGGTTTGCCAGGTTATCGCCACACGGTGGGGACTGCAAGGTCCTGGCATTTTATTACCGTTCCGTTTTTTATCTTAAATGGAGCTGTGTTTATTTTCCTTTTACTTTATACCGATCAGTGGAAGCGTTTGGTGCCTGCTTCATGGCAGATAATTCCTGATAGCTGGAATGTTTTTGTTCACTATGCCACCTTCAACATGCCAATTGAACCAAACGGGTTTTATTATTTTAATGCCTTGCAGCAGCTTTCTTACTTCGCGGTTGTATTTATAATGGCGCCGTTGGCTATGCTCACAGGATTAGCTATGTCACCGGCTATTGACAGCCGCTTTCATTGGTATCAGAAACTGTTTTTTAACCGGCAAACAGCACGTTCTTTTCATTTCCTCATCATGTTTGCTTATGTAATTTTTGTAATCGTTCATGTATCACTCGTAGCCCTGACCGGCCTTCGTAAAAACATGAATCATATTATACTCAATAAAAATAATGACTCTTCATCAACAGGTTTGTGGGTAGGGATTATCATCGTTGTATTTGTGATAGGATTTAATATGCTGGCGCATTGGCTGTCGTGGCGAAAGCCGCGGGTGCTTCAGTTTTTGCAAAAAAACATTAACGAGTCGCTATGGCGCAAGAGCATTGACAAATTTAAGCCGAGGGACTATTATACCAAAAAGGATATCTCCCCTTATTTCTGGCCTAACGGAAGAATGCCTGATTCTAAAGAATGGAAATATCTTGTAGAAAATAATTTTAAAGATTATAAACTTAAAATTTATGGCTTGGTTGAAAACCCTGGTGAACTTTCATTAGAGGATTTAAAAAAAATGCGCAGAGAAGAAACAATTGAAATGCATAGTTGCATACAGGGCTGGACTGGCATTGCAGAATGGGCAGGAGTGCCAATGAAGGAAATAATAGATTTGGTGAAACCTCATGCTAATGCAACTACTGTAGCTTTTTATTCTTTTGGAGAAGGTTTGTATAACGGATTTTATTATGAAACGCACACCCTTGACAATTGCCTTAAACCCAAGTCTATCCTGGCCTGGGAAATGAATTATGAAATGATTCCTATCGAGCACGGAGCGCCCATAAGGCTGCGTGTAGAAAACCAGTTGGGGTATAAAATGGTAAAATGGATAAGCGCTATTGAATTTATAGAAAGCCATAAAACTATTGGAAAAGGTTTTGGAGGCAAAAATGAAGACGATGAATACTTTGACTTACTGGCGAATACATAAATTATAACCAGCCCGATGCAGCTTTTACTCTTTGTCGGGGGAGAATGATATTGATTATACAGTTACCCGGCACACGATATGACGCACAAATAAATTTTCTAACCTCTTTCTAATTTCTATTTAACCTGCTGCTAACACGTGGACTGTAACTTGCACCTGTTATTAATTACGAATAATTTATAAACAAAAATAAAATGAAAATCAAACAATCCGTGCTAACCACATTTGCAATAGTGTGCGGAGCCTTGCTTTGCATGCCGGCTATTAGCCAAACTAATACTAAACTTACAGATCCTGAAATTGCTTCCGTTGCTGTAACCGCTAACCAAATTGATATTGCATATGCAAAAATTGCAATTGAAAAATCAAAGAATGCTGATGTTTTAAAATTTGCAGAACCCATGGTAAAAGACCACCAGGCTGTAATTGAACAGGCAGTGGCATTGGCAAAGAAGTTGGGAGTAACTCCAAAGGATAATGCCACTACAAAATCTTTTATAGTAGGTGCATTAAAAACAAAATCTATGCTTAGGTCAAAGAAAGGAAGTGAATTCGATAAAGCTTACATAGACAATGAAGTAGCCTATCACAAAGCAGCCATCAACGAAGTTGAAAATGTATTAATTCCGGATGCAACAAACAGCGAACTGAAGAGCTTATTGCAATCTGCAGTACCAGTTTTTAAAACACATCTTGCACACGCGGAAATGGTGCAAAAAGAATTCAATAAATGATGGCTAACACATACTCAATACTAAAAAACAGTGCCTATTTATTATGCCTTATTTTTCTTTTAAACAGTTGCACATCAATTCCTGAAAAAGCGGCATATAAGGTTTATAAAGTTGAGATTAAGCAAATGCAATTTCAGCCTGCTGAGCTCACATTGCAAAAAGGAGATACGGTAGTTTGGACAAACCATGATATTGTAACACATGATGTAACAGAAGAAACAGGTAAGCTTTGGACTTCAGGACCACTTGCTCCGGGGGAATCCTGGAGTTTAGTGGTTACTAAAAGTGCTGATTATTATTGCAGCATTCATCTGGTAATGAAAGGGAAATTGATTATGCAATAATTTTTGACAGATGTTTTTGAGAGCATTTATAACATTGGTTGAGTACAAACTAATTTTTATACCATATAATCGTAGACGAAAATGAAAAGGATAGCAATTAATGGATTTGGCAGAATTGGAAGAGCAGCGCTAAAAGTAATAATAGATACTCCAGGGCTGGAAGTTGTGGCTATAAATGATTTAATGAACATTGATAATGCAGCGTATTTATTAAATTACGACAGTGTCTATGGCAAATATGAAAACGAGGTAAATGTTCAGGATAATAATTTGCGCATCGGCGATAGAAAAATTTTATTTCTTTCTGAAAAAGATCCTGCAAAACTTCCATGGAAAAAGCTGGATATTGATGTTGTGATAGAGAGTACCGGCTTATTTACAAACAGGGAAGACGCTGAAAAACATATTCATGCAGGAGCACAAAACGTGGTAATATCTGCGCCAACAAAAAGCGCTGATGTGCCTACAATAATCCACGGAGTAAACACAGCGGATGGAAAGACATCTATATTTTCATGCGCAAGCTGTACCACCAATAACATTGCACCGGTTATAGAAATTTTAGACAGAAGGATAGGTATAAAAAAAGCGATATTAAATACAGTGCATGCTTATACCGCCTCTCAATCGCTTGTGGATGCGTCGTCAAAAAAGAGAATCAGGATGGGGCGTGCTGCAGCAATAAATTTAGTGCCAGCTATCACCGGTGCGGCAAAAGCAACAATAAAAGCACTGCCAAAGTTTGAAGGAAAATTTGATGGAATTGCAATTCGAACACCCGTAACCGTTGGTTCTATTTCAGACATCACTTTCGTTGCTTCAAAAAATACTTCGGCAGAAGAAATTAATAACATCCTTACCGAGGAATCAAAAACGAAAAGGTATCAGTTTATTTTATCTGTTTCAAATGAACCATTGGTTTCTTCGGATATTATCACAAATTCTTTCGCTGCCATCATTGACCTGGAAATGACCCGTGTGGTGGATGGCGATTTAGTGAAAATTTTGGCGTGGTACGATAATGAATGGGGATTTACTAATCAAATGATTCGCCAGATTTTAGAAATATGAAATTAGAATCATACAATGAAAGTTAAAATTAAAAGAGTGTATGAAAGACCGTCTAAAGCTGATGGAATACGCATTTTGGTGGATAGGCTTTGGCCACGCGGACTCACAAAAGAAAAGGCAGGTGTTGATTTGTGGTTGAAAGATATAGCTCCAAGTACAGAACTTAGAAAATGGTTTGCTCATGATCCAAAAAAATGGAATGAATTCAGAAAGAAATATTTGAAGGAACTTAAAAACAATGAAGAACAGGTTTCCAATTTAAAAAAGCATGTAAAGAACGGTGCAGTTACATTAGTGTACGGTGCAAGAGATCAGGAAAATAATGAAGCTCATGTTCTCGAAGAGTTGCTTAACCTAAATCGCACAAAAAATGAAAAAGATATTAATCGCACTTGACCATAATGCCGGCGCTCAAAAAGTTGCTGAAGCCGGTTATGAATTAGCGGAGTCTTTGCATGCGCATACTATTTTGTTGCATGTAACTTCTCACGCAACTTACTTTTCTTCTCTTAACTATTCGCCGATATTGGGGTTTGATAGTTTTAGTAATTTAGATGTAGTTCAAACAAATACTGTTGAGGAATTAAAAAGAACAGCGGAAGATTACCTTGATAATTTGAAACTAAGCCTAAGTGACGAAACAATTGAAACAGTTGTACAAGAAGGAGACTACGCGGAAAATATTCTGCAAACGGCAAAAGAAATGAATGCAGATTTAATAGTGATGGGAACCCACAGCCGCAAAGGGCTGGATAAGGTATTACTGGGAAGCGTAGCCGAAAATGTTTTGCATCACACAACAATACCGCTGTTTATTATTCCGGTAAAACCTGGTAAAGGAGATTAATTAGAACTTCAATTAAAACGATTAGGCATAAATTATGTGAAAACGATTATGTTATTTGGCTTTTATAAAACAATAAATAAAATTTAAAAATTTCTATCATGAACGAATATCCGGATGAAGAACATGTTGTAAAAATCCTCAAAACTGAATATGTAACGCACAATGTAAAACGATTCACATTAAGCAAGCCAGACTCTTATAAATTTAAACCCGGACAGGCTACAGATATCGTCATCAATCTTCCCGATTGGAAAGAAGAGCGGAGACCTTTTACATTTACTGGTCTTAACGAGTGGGACACACTGGAATTCACCATTAAAATTTATGATGATCATAATGGAGTAACCAACCAATTAGGAAAACTTCACTGAGGTGATGAATTGATTTTGCACGATGTATTTGGAGCCATTAATTACATGGGCGAAGGCACTTTTATTGCAGGCGGCGCAGGTGTTACGCCTTTTATTGCCATTTTCAGGCAATTGCAAAAAGATGGAAAGCTTGGAAATAATAAATTGATTTTCTCCAACAGAACAACAAAGGATATTATTCTTAAAGACGAGTTTGAAAAAATGCTTGGCAAAAATTTTATCAATACAATTACTAACGAGAAAACAGAGAAGTATGATAGTCGAAAAATGGACGAGCGTTATCTCACGGAAAAAATAAAAGATCTGTCTCAATATTTCTATATCTGCGGCCCGGATGCAATGATAGAAAGCATTAAAGAAATTCTTTTGCATTTAGGTGCTGATAAGAATAAAATTGTGACAGAAGAATTTTAAATTGGGTTTGAAAATAAATTCACCCGAAGTAAAATTAAAATTGTATAACTATGTCCAAAGATCCTTATCAAATAAAAAAATTATTAACTACAAAAAATAATACGTTCACTTATTATAGTCTTGCAGAACTTGAAAAGCTGGGACACGGCATTAGCAAGTTGCCTTTCTCTATCCGCATATTATTGGAAAATGCATTTCGCAATTTTGATGATTTTGCTATCACCAAAGAAAATATTGAAACCATTTTAAATTGGAAACCTACAAGTTCAGACAAAGATATTCCATTTAAACCTGCCCGTGTTCTTATGCAGGATTTCACAGGTGTACCTGCTGTTGTAGATATTGCTTCATTACGTGCTGAAATAGCAAGGAAAGGGAAAAATCCTGATGAAATAAATCCCTTAATTCCTGTTGACCTTATCATTGACCATTCCGTACAGGTTGATTATTTTGGAACAGAATATTCTTATGCCCGCAATATGGACGAAGAATATAAACGCAATAAAGAACGCTACCAGTTTTTAAAATGGGCGCAAAAATCATTTAATAATTTCAGCGTGGTTCCTCCCGGCATGGGCATTTGTCACCAGGTTAATTTAGAATATTTATCCAAAGGCGTAATAGAAAGAAACGGAGAAATTTTTCCTGATACATTGGTAGGAACAGATAGCCATACACCAATGGTAAATGGTATCGGTGTGGTAGCGTGGGGCGTTGGTGGCATTGAAGCCGAAGCTGCTTTATTGGATCAACCTATTTATTTTATAATGCCCGAAGTGATAGGGTTGAAATTGACAGGCAAACTTCCGCTGGGCTCTACTGCTACTGATTTAGTATTAACCATTGCAGAACTTTTAAGAAAATATGGAGTAGTTGGAAAATTTGTTGAAGTTTTTGGTTCAGGCATTGATAATCTCTCTGTGCCGGATCGTGCAACTATAGGTAATATGTCTCCTGAATTTGGATGCACAATAACTTATTTCCCCATTGATAACAAGACGCTGGAATATATGCGTAAGAGCAATCGTACGGAAGAACAAATACAATTGGTGGAAGATTATTGCAAAACAAATATGCTCTGGAGAACAGGTGATGAAACGATTCAATATACTGATATTATTGAGTTAGATATTTCAACAGTCGAACCTACAGTAGCCGGACCAAAACGTCCACAGGATAAAATTCTATTAAAGAATTTTAAATCAAAATTTATAAACCTGTTGGATGAAACCTATGGCCGCAAATACACAGAAGAAAAACAATTAAGCCGGTGGATGGCTGAAGGCGGCAGCCAGCCTGCAACACAACGCAAACCTGAATTAACTCCCGAGCCGGAAATTGAAGAAACAGTTGTAAATGGAATGAAAAATGTTTGGGTAACTATTGGCGAAGAAAGTTTTATGCTCGCTGATGGAGCTGTTGCTATCGCAGCGATTACATCGTGTACCAATACCTCTAATCCTTTTGTAATGGTGGGTGCAGGTTTGGTTGCAAGAAAGGCAAGGGAACATGGATTGAAAACGAAACCCTGGGTGAAAACTTCTTTGGCTCCTGGTTCTAAAGTGGTAACAGATTATCTTGAAAAAGCAGATTTGTTAGATGACCTCGAAGCCATGCAATTTCATACGGTGGGTTATGGCTGCACTTCCTGCATTGGCAACTCTGGCCCGTTACCAACTTTTGTTGCAAAGGCTGTTGATGAGCATGATATTGTCGTGGCTTCTGTTCTCTCAGGCAATCGAAATTTTGAAGCAAGAATTCATCCGCAGGTAAGAATGAATTTTTTAATGTCGCCAATGCTGGTAGTAGCGTATGCCATTGCAGGCAGGGTTGATATAGACCTTATCAATGAACCCATCAGTTTTGACCCCAATCAACAGCCTGTTTATTTAAAAGATATCTGGCCTTCTGATGATGAGATAAATGATGTGATGAGCAAAGTGCTTTCGCCAAAAGACTTTGCAAAAAATTATGCGGAAATATTTGAAGGCAATGAAACCTGGAGAAACCTTATCATTCCGGATGATACTTTGTATGAATGGGATGAAAGTTCGACATACATAGTAGAAGCGCCTTTCTTTTATAATATTTCTGATAACGCAGAACCTTTAAAAGACATCGTTAACGCAAGAGCATTGTTGGTATTGGGCGATAGCATTACTACCGATCACATCTCTCCTGCCGGTCAGTTTAATGAGTTCTCGGCAGCAGGAAAATATTTAATAAGCCGTGGTGTAAAAAAAGAAAACTTTAACTCTTATGGCTCGCGAAGGGGAAATGATGAAGTAATGGTTCGTGGCACTTTTGCCAATGTACGTATTAAAAATAAGCTGGCGCAGAAAGAAGGCGGCTATACGCAGTATTTGCCTACAGGTGAAGAGATGTCGGTGTATGATGCTTCAATAAAATATAAAGAAAATCAAACACCGTTAGTAGTGTTGGCAGGCAAAGAATATGGAAGTGGTTCATCAAGAGACTGGGCTGCGAAAGGTGCATTCCTGTTGGGTATTAAAGCAATAATTGCTGAAAGTTACGAACGGATTCACAGAAGTAATTTAGTAGGAATGGGTGTTTTACCACTTCAATATTTGGTTGGCGACAGTGCAGAAAAATTAGGACTTACCGGAAATGAAAGTTTTACAATAACTGGTATTGCACAAGATATTAAGCCTTTGAAAAAAGTGCAGCTCACTGCCAAAAAAGAAGATGGAACAGAAATTAAATTTGATGCCATTGCCCGCATGGATTCAAATATTGAAATAGAATATTACAGGCACGGCGGAATTTTGCAGTATGTGTTGAGACATTTTTTAGAAAAAAACAATTAATAAAACAGCAAAAAAATATATCATGGAAAACGATACTTTATATCCAATAACAACCAAAGAGCTGGCTGATAAAAAGGCTGCCTTGGCGCCTAAAAATTTAGACGCATGGCGAAACTTTAGCAAAACTGTATTTGAGGCAGGAGCACTTGATGAAAAAACAAAACAATTGATTGCAGTAGCCGTGGCGCATGTAACGCAATGTCCTTATTGCATCAGGTCGCATTCAAAATACGCTATGCGAAAGGGGGCCAGCAAAGAAGAAATTATGGAAGCTATTTGGGTAGCTGCTGAAATGCGTGCAGGTGCAGCTTATGCGCACGCAACCATTGCAATGGATGAAATGGAAAAACACTAAATAATAATTGAATTATGATAAACCTAAAATGATGGAAGAAAGATTAAACTATGCAAGAGTTTCTCCCGATGCTTTAAAAGCGATGCAGGAACTTGAAAAATATGTAGCCGCTTCAGGGCTTGAGCGGCCCTTATATGAACTCGTTAAAACCAGGGCTTCTCAAATAAATGGCTGTGCCTATTGCCTTGATATGCACACTAAAGATGCCCGTAAAGCCGGTGAAACCGAACAACGCCTGTACGCTTTAAACGCCTGGCGGGAAACGCCTTTTTATACCGACCGTGAACGTGCCGCTTTAGAATGGACCGAAGCCCTCACCCTGATTTCGGAAAATGATGTGCCTGATTCTTTATATGATGGCGTTCATAAACATTTTGATGAAAAAGAAATGGTTGCGTTAACTATGGCGATAGTTGCTATAAACGGATGGAATCGTTTAGCAATTGGATTTCGAACTGTTCCGGGAAGCTATAAACCGCAATAAAATGATTGAAAATTTTAAATGTGTATAAATGGATATTGAAGGAAAGATAGCGGTGATAACCGGAGCCAGTAGCGGATTAGGAGCTTCATTGGCTGATGCATTAATAACGAAAGGAGCCACTGTTTACGGACTCGCCCGCAACGCAGACAAACTCCGGGCTATTGAAAATAGATTGAGAGAAAATTTTATTTCCGTTAGTATAGATATTACTAACCAGAAAGATATTTCATCATGGGTACAAGATACCTTTTCCAATTCCCATATTCCTGATATGCTTATCAACAATGCAGGAGCGGGTTATTTTACAAAGATTGATGAGCTTTCGCTTGAACGATGGCATGAAATGATCAATACTAATTTAAACGGAGCATTCTACATTACATCCTCCATTGTTCCTTTCATGAAGAAGAATACAAACACTTCTCATATCATCAACATTGGCTCAATACTTGGAAAAACAACGAGAGCTGAAAGCGCTGCTTATTCTGCCACAAAATATGGTATGCAGGGCTTTAGCGAAGCCTTGTTCAAAGAGCTTCGTTCTTATAAAATAAAAGTTACTTGCGTAAACCCCGGTAGCATTGACACAGCCTTTTTTGAAGATTCAGGAATACAACCACACAAAAATATGTTGCAGCCAAAAGATATTGCACAATTACTCGTTCATATTTTAGAAACACCTGATAATTTTTTGGTAGATGAGATTACTGTGAGACCATTAATTCCCAATCCTCCCGCATAATTTTTATAAAACTCAGCTTAGAGATAACGAAGCAAAATGTTTGAAGATTCAACGATTTAAAGTATTAAAATAATGACAGATATAAACTGATTTGAACAGAAGTTTTGAAAATGAAAAATGATGTTTATTATATTAAACTTTGTGAGCTATTAGCTGAAGAAGCCGCTGCAAAAGGAGATGTGCCAGTTGGTTCTATCATTACCAAAGGTGATGAAATTATCGCTGAGGCAATCGAAGCATCAAAAAATAAAAATGATATTACCTGCCATGCAGAATTAGAAGCCATCAGGCTTGCGGTAAAAAATTTAAAAACGAACGATCTGTCAGATTGTGTTATCTATTCAACACACGAGCCTTGTATTATATGCTCTTATGCTATTCTATTTTATAAAATAAAAAAAGTAGTGTATCAACATGCGGTAAATTATTTAGGCGGGAACTCTTCTTCAATGCCCTTGCTGACTAGTAAAGAAGTTCCACCGCATTGGGCAGAAGTTCCTATTATCGTTCATTTAAAACTTTTATATAAGGACACAATTTTGAATTGCAAAAATTGAAAGAAATAAATAAAACGATCTGGACAATCGGGCATTCTACCCGTACTTTGGAAGAGTTTGTAACGATACTGCACTCATTCAACATTGAACTAATTGCAGACATCAGGAGCTTTCCCGGTTCGCGAAAGTTTCCTCAATTCAATAAAGACGCCCTGGAGCTTTCGTTGCCTCAAAACCACATTCAATATATCCATATAAAAGAACTTGGAGGGAGAAGAAAAGCAAATCCCGATTCCAAAAATACAGCCTGGCGGCATGTTGCTTTTAGAAGTTATGCTGATTATATGGAAACAACTTCTTTTAAAGATGGCATAAAACAACTTGAACAAAATGCATTGAAACAAAGAACGGCTTATATGTGTTCGGAAGCAGTGTGGTGGCGTTGTCACCGTTCTATGGTTTCTGATTATTTAAAGTTGCACGGTTGGAAAGTAATGCACATAATGGGCATATCAAAAGAACAAGAACATCCTTATACTGCGCCGGCAAGAATTGTGAATAACGAATTGAATTATGAAAAAGAAACAGAATGAAATAAACGTGTTTTGATTTTTTTACCATGAATACACTTTTAAATAAAATACAGCAATGTGAGGTTTGTAAAGAACATTTACCGTTAGCTCCAAGACCTGTGATCCAGTTAAACGCATACTCGAAAATTCTTATTATAAGCCAGGCTCCCGGCAGGCGTGTACACGAAACCGGAATCCCGTGGAATGATGCGAGTGGAAATAAAATAAAGGCATGGATGAAGGTAAGCGATGAAATATTTTATAACCCTGCATGCTTTTCTATTTTGCCAATGGGCTTTTGTTATCCCGGCAAAGCAATCTCAGGTGATCTGCCACCAAGGCCTGAATGCGCTCCCTTATGGCATCCACAGATTTTAAAAAATTTTAAAAGCAAACCGCTTATTTTATTAATAGGGCAATATGCACAGCGCTATTATTTAAAGAATAGTTTCAAAGTAAATCTTACAGAAACGGTGAAAAGTTATCGTGAATATTTGCCAACCTATTTTCCATTGCCGCATCCTTCTCCCCGAAATCAAAACTGGGTGAAGATCAATCCATGGTTTATGGAAGAAGTGGTTCCAGAATTACAAAAGAGAATACAGTTAGCATTCATTGGGTAAATTGATTGTTGCATTTCTTAATTAAAAAACTACAACCTTGAAACAGAAATTTAAAATCGGTGACCATGTAACCTGGAATTCAGAAGCTGGTCATGTGTCGGGTACTATAGTGAAAATACACAAGAGAAATTTTGATT
>NZ_JBMQQG010000096.1:0-11851 GCF_057362405.1 Ginsengibacter sp. | reverse complement strand
CTAATCCCACAAGCATTACAGGTATGGCACCCAAAATCAAAAGAGCGGTATGTGTTTTACGAGGGCCCCAGATATCGGCTATCCTTCCAATAATTAAGCGGGCAATAATGGTTGCGGATACCGCCGCTATAATTGTATTGCCTACCTGTGATTTTGTTAAACCGAGGTCATGGCGGATCGTGGGCATTAACGGAGCTAAACCAAACCATCCAAAAAAACAGGCAAAGAAGGTAAGCCACGTAATGTGGAAGGTTTTCATTTGAACACCTTTGAAACTCAGTACATTTAATTTAGTAAGCGGTTGGTTGTTAATTGATGTAGACATGAGTAAATTATTTTTTGGTTTGAATATTTTTATTGGGATCATTTATCAAAAAAAGATTACTTGAAAAGAAATTCTGGTTTGATGATGATCATGAGGTAACTCCAATAACCCGTAAGATTTGCAGTACCAGGAGTTATATTTTTTGCATACTCCATACTTTTATTTGCAGCCGTAAGGCTGAAGCCATATTCAAGCGTAGTTATCTTGTTGAGAGAATAATCTGTCACAAGGTCAAACTCACTTCCGAGGTATTTATTAAATGCGTTTCCACCTAAATCCTTTTGGTCTTTAGCCAGGCTAAAATGATGATAATCTAATTCGGCAATCAGGCGTTTACTGAGGCTCGTATACTTAATCTTTGCGTAAGCATCACTCAGGCCGCCGGCAGGTGCGCCCGTACCTACATAGAAGTAATCCATAAATCCCCAGAATTTATGTGGAGTGCCATATAAAGGATCAAAGCGGTGATTTATAGTAGAAGTTGAAAACGAATTGTTTCCTGAAACATAATCCCATCCTGCTGTGTAGGTGAATTTATTTTTGCTATAGGTCAATGCTAACGTGGATGTAAACGCGTTTAATTTAAGGCCATCCCTGTCTTTACCAGCCTGGTAATAATATCCGGCAGTTAATGCAAAGGTTTTTTTCTTGTCCAAAAAGCTGTTTAATAAAACTCCTGTAGTTACTCTTGTATTTACTCCTTTTTGATTAAATCGCTTTCCATAAATATAACCTGTATCAGTACCCGCAATATTTTTTACTGAGTCATTTATATATTTACCAAATTGATCTGAGAGAATTAACCCTGTAATTTTTGTTTTACCGAAAGTTTTTGCAAGATATAAATACTGTAGAGCCTTATAAGCCTGGTATAAGCCATTTGTAGAAGGCATTACCTGTAGCGAAGGTGCTCCCGTTTTAGAACTTATTCCCGCAGTATTATTGTATGGAATAAAATTGGGTGGGGTGATTGCAAGATTGCCTTTACTATCTTTCACATAAGGAAGTACGTTCGCCGGCGTATAGTAGGTACCGTTATAATTGAACGCATCTGTGTTTTGATTGAAGGCTGCACCAAGATCAGCCTGCCATCCTTTGTTTAAAAATTTTAAAACGATGGCATCATGATGACGGGCCTGCTGCAGCCAATCAAGATTACCTAACAGCCGACTATCATCATACATTAATTCCTGCCTGCCGATTTTCACACCAAAATAATCTATAGGTGAATGGTGGAACGAAGTATCTTTCTTGTTGGAGAATATTATTTCGGCCCATGCTTCATGAACACCAAGTTTGTTTCCATCAGCATTACTAATTGTAGATGCATCCTGACCCCACACTCTTACATCCTGTAAGGAGGTTTGAAAAATAACCCGGCTTGTTTTGTAATTAAAAGTTAACCTGCTGCGTTGTGAGGTAAAACAAGAGGGACTGTTATTCTTTAAAATAAGTGTTCCAAGTCCATCCCGATATTCCGTTCGTGTTCTTAGCTGCCCACTAATAGTAAGTTGACCAATAGCTGGCAGACTGCAGCATGTAATGATAAATAACATCATCGCATAGAAGCAGTTTTTTAGGATTTTAAGCATAGCTTTGTTTTTGATTTTTAAGTTGTTATTAATTTAGAATCATTCCCCGGTTCAATTTTGCACATCGGCCGGGGTTTATTTTATTCTCTTATACCTATAAAAACTTTTTCATTTTCTACTTTTACCGGATATGTTTTAATGCTGCATTCCTCATCACTTAGGCACTGCCCGGTAGCCAGTGAAAAAGTTTTCTTATGAAAAGGACAGGCGACTTTTGGTTCATCCATTTGTGTGCCTATCATCCCGCGGCTTAAGGCCATCTGCTTTCGGTGCGGACATTCATTTTGGGTAGCATACCATTCGCCACGCCGCGAAAATTGAAACAAAGCAATTTGTTTGTCTTGATACTTCACGCATACGCCACCGTTAGAAGGCACATCTTCTTTGTGACAGGCGGCAAACCAGGTGATTTTGTTTGTGTCGGTAATTGTTTCCATATTCAGGTTTTTTAAGTTTTTCAAAATTTTATTTTAATCAATATATCATTTAATCCACGAGGGAATAAACAAACCCCAATGCATAAAAAAACAAGCAATCGTAAAATCAGGCAATCGTAAAGGCGAGTTGACAATAATAAAAACTCTCATTAACACATGTTGATAAAGAGCTTTTATATTGATAATATTTTTTTAATCTCCTTTTCAAAATATTTATTTCCAGTTGGCTACTTTCTTTTGCTCTCTCATTGTTTCAAATTTTACCGACGGATCTTTTTCTTCAGGAGCATTTACAAAGTGATTAAATCGTTTTTTGATTTCGGGATTTTCAATAGCCTCTTTCCATTCACATTTATAGGAATCTATCAATACCTGCATATCAGCTTCCCATTGATTTGCCATTCCGAGGCTGTCATTAACAACCACATTTCGCAAGTAGTCAATACCTCCCTCCATTTTATTAAGCCAGGTTGCAGTTCGTGTTAACGTATCCGCGGTTTTTATGTAGAACATCAAAAAACGATCGATGTATTTTATGCAGGTTTCATCATCAAGATCTGTTGCGAGTAAAAGGGCATGTTGGGGTTTGCTTCCTCCATTGCCGCAAACAAAAAGATTCCAACCTTTTTCTGTAGCTATGATACCAAAATCCTTGCTGCGGGCTTCAGCACATTCCCTTATACATCCGCTTACGCCGCCTTTAATTTTATGCGGCGACCGCAGGCCACGGTATCTTTCCTCTATCCTGATCGCAAAACTAACGCTGTCGTGTAGCCCAAAACGGCACCAGGTACTTCCCACGCAGCTCTTTACGGTGCGTAAGGCTTTTCCATAAGCATGGCCACTTTCAAAACCAGCTGCAATTAGTTGCGCCCAGATATCAGGTAAATCATTTAAATGCGCACCGAACATATCAATGCGCTGGCCACCAGTAATTTTTGTGTATAGGTTATATTGTTTGGCTACCTGGCCAATTACAATCAACTTGTCTGGTGTGATTTCTCCACCCGGTATTCTTGGCACCACTGAATAGGTACCGCCTTTCTGTATATTTGCCAAAAAACGATCATTACTATCCTGCGCCGTATCATTACCTTTCTTCAAAATCATTTCTCCCCATAAACTCGCAAGAATAGATGCAACAGGAGGTTTGCATAATTCACATCCGTCTCCTGTTCCCAATTTGTCCAATACTTCATCATAAGATTTTAACTCGTGCAGTTTTATAAGGTCAAACATTTCCTGGCGACTGTAATTGAAATGTTCACAGAGTACATTTCGTATATATTTACCACGGGATTTCATGGTATATACCATCAGGTCTTTTACCATCGGAACACAACCACCACAACCAGTCCCAGCCTTTGTACACTTTTTTATAGCGTCAATATTTTCGCATCCTTGTTCCGAAACAACATTACATATGTCCCGCTTCGTTACACTTTCACAGGTGCAAATCATCGCTTCATCGGGTAAGTCCTGTACTCCGGCTCCAGTTTCACCATCTCCTCCCCTGTTTCCCAATATCACATCTTCAGGATTCGGGGGTAACACAACTTTATTTTTACAGGTTTGCAAAAGCATATTATATTGAGAAGCTTCGCCAACCAAAATGCCACCTAACAGTTCTTTACCATCCGCAGAAACATTGATCCTTTTATAAATTCCCTTCATGGTATCCTCGAAAACTACAGTTTTTATATTTTCTCCTGCGATAAAGGGATCTCCAAAACTGGCGACGTCAATACCAATCAATTTTAATTTGGTACTCATATCATAGCCGGTAAATTCTCTCCGGCCACCTGTCAGGTTCGTCACCACAACATCTGCCATTTCGTATCCGGGAGCTACAAGGCCATAGATCATACCTTTATATAAGGCACATTCACCAATTGCGAAAATGTATGGATCAGCTGTCTGTAATTTTTCGTTCACTACAATGCCGCCACGATGACCTGTTTCAAGGCCGCAAAGTTTCGCAAGCTCATCCCTGGGTTTTATGCCGGCAGAAATGACCAACATATCTACATCAATTGTGTTATCATCGGAAAATTTCATTCCGGTAATACTTTCACCCCCCAATATTTCACTCGTATTTCTATTAGTGTGAATTTTCAGGCCCAACATTTCCAATTTATTTTTTAAAATACCAGCGCCCGAGTCATCTATTTGACGTGGCATCAGTCGTGGCGCAAACTCTATAACGTGTGTATTGGAAATCCCAAGGTCAAGCAAGGCTTTAGCAGCTTCAAGACCCAAAAGCCCGCCGCCTATAACAGCACCGGTTTTTGACCTTCGGGCGTGGTCGGCCATTAATTCAAGGTCTTCGATGGTTCTATATATAAATACGCCTTCTTTGTCAACACCTGGTATTGGTGGAACAAATGCAGCCGAGCCTGTAGCCAAGATGAGATAATCGTAAGACTCTATAATTCCTTTGTGAGAGTGAATTGTTTTTGTTTTTCGGTCTATACTTTGAACCGGGTCTCCAAGATGCAGTTTAATATTATTGTCCTGGTACCAATCGATAGCCGCTAATGTAAGATCGTCGGCAGTTTTGCCGGAAAAATATTCACTTAAATGAACTCGGTCATAAGCGGGCCGGATTTCCTCTCCAAAAATGATAAGTTCTGAACCGGGAGCTTTTGCTATTATCTTTTCGCAAAGCTTATATCCTACCATTCCATTTCCGATAATTACTATTTTCATAGCGGATAATTTTATTGAACTCAAAAATTATCAAGCAATTATCGTATTATAAATTTATATATATAATATGTTTATCCATATACATCCAATTTTTTAGCCTCTAGTTATTATATATATCATAAATTTAGAGCAAATATTTCAAATATTCGTACTTTACACAAATATTTGTTATATATTTTTAAATATAATGTGAATTGTATGTCGAAATCTAAATTGTCTTTGGTCGGCGCTGGCCCTGGTGATCCTGAATTAATTACCCTCAAAGCAATAAGAACAATAGCCGCTGCTAATGTAATATTATATGATGCCTTGGTAAATGAAGAACTACTGAATTATGCCTCTCCTAATGCAGTCAAAAGATTTGTTGGGAAACGATATGGCTGCCACTACCTGTCCCAGGATGAAATTAATATGCTGATTATTGAATATGCCAGCTCACACGGCCATGTAGTCCGTTTAAAAGGTGGAGATCCATTTGTTTTTGGAAGAGCGATAGAAGAAATTGAGGCGGCAAGGAGTGCGGGAATTAAAGTAGAAGTTATACCCGGCATATCCAGTGCAATTGCTGTACCGGCTTCTCAAATGATCCCTCTTACATGCAGGGGAATTAATGAAAGTTTTTGGGTAACAACGGGCACTACACAATCAGGTGAAATTTCCGGTGATATAAAATTGGCGGCTTTATCCAATGCTACCGTTGTCATTTTAATGGCCATGAGTAAACTCGAGGCAATTATGGACATCTTCGTGGCAGGCAATAAAGGGGATACTCCTGTTGCAATTATTCAGGATGGTACTACTGCAAATGAAAAGATGGTTGTTGGCACTGTAAAAGATATTTGTTTCAGATCGGAGCATGCGGGGTTATCCAATCCATCCATAATTATTATAGGCGAGGTTGTAAAATTATTATCGATTACTTGCGGCCAGACCATTGAAAGTAGTTTATCTGCTGAGACCATTTTTATAAAATATCCCAGCAGAGATTCAAAGCACTCGTAATTTTTTTACTTCAATTTTAGAGCCTAACTTTCATTTTTATGAGAGAGAAAAAAAAAGGCTGCGATCTAAAAAGTTGCTTTTTATGTCAACAATGCTTACCCGAATGGTTACCCGCAATTGAGGCCAACAAAAAAACTTTTCATTTTAGTAAGGGTGAGACAATTTTTAGTGAAGGAGAACAGGTAAAAGGCATTTATTTTGTTTTTAAAGGAAATGTAAAAGTTCACAAGAGATGGGGACAGGAAAAAGAGTTAATCATCAGGTTCGCCAAAGACGGAGAAATAATAGGACACAGGGGTGTAGGTGAAGAAATTATTTACCCGGTTTCAGGTACCGCTTTGCAACCTACAACTGTATGTTTTATTGATCTCGATTTTTTTAAAACCACCCTTAAGATCAATATTGATTTTACCATACAATTATTGTTGTTTTATGCAGAAGAGTTACAGCGCTCGGAAAAAAAGATGAATAACCTGGCACACATGCAGGTAAAAGGTCGCATCGCATCATCTTTACTTTCCTTGAAAAATAAATTTGGAACGACAAAAGATGGAGAAATCAATATCATTTTAAGCAGGCAGGATTTAGCCTCCTATTCGGGCACCACATATGAAACTGTTTTCAGAATTCTCAATGAATTTATAAACGACGAATTTATTAGTGTCAACAATAAGAATATTACGATCCTTAATGAACTACAATTGAGACAAATGACAAACCAGGTTGGTAATTAAATGCTAAATTGACTTTGTTCGGAAAAAGATAATTTTTTTCAATTGTAAAGGGTAGGTGCATTATTTCATTAAGTTTTAATTGAGTTTAATCTTTCAAAGTTTTGTGCAACTGGCAAATGAGCATTAAAACCAATGTTGACTCTTCGAAGGCTAGTTCAACACCCACTATCGGCAATGCGTTGGAAAATGCCTTTCCGGGTTTTAGATTGATGTGAAAGTTTATCCGCCAGCAATTCAAATGTGATAACCGATAAGGACAGGGATTTTTTGAACCAATAACTATGTTGACTATTACCCGTAGGACAGCGATAAAAGCCGTAATATACCTTAGTTCAAAATTTGACACAGAAGGAAACGCCGGGCTCAAAGAATACTGTAGGGAAAATACTGTAAACAATGGTTCGGCGAAATATCATTAATAGTATGAAAGGCCCCACTGGTGGCTTCTATATTTCCAAACAACAAAAACAGCTTGTTTTAAATTGTAGAAGCCATTGACGGAAAACAATTTTTTAAAAGTTGCGGATAAGGGTTAAGTAAATGTTCAACTGTAAGCTTCCTGAAAGTTTTTTTGACAGGAGCAAAATCCTAGGCATAGAGTAGCCTGAAAAAGAAACATTCTTTTTGCCATTGCAAGTAATTTTGAGTTTATTAAGTAATCAAGCAAGAATTTCTTTCGGCTTAACATGCTATTTTTGCCATAGTTTAGAACATATGTATAAATTTTTCCTAAAAGGAAATATTATGCAAAAATGACTAAATACAATTGGGGATTTAATGCCAGACAACCCGATATCAGTATAGAATCAAAAAATTCAGCAAACAAGTTTCGTTTAACCGGTCTTTTTAAATGCTAATAGCGAATTTGAAAATTATTTTTTCATGTCATTTTCAAAACTGTCCAGATAGCTTTCGGTAGTTTTTACATCGGTATGACCTAAAGCCTCTGAAATAAACTCTATGCTGGCTCCCGAACGTTTTAAAACTGTGGAAAAAGAATGCCTGGCGCTGTATGTTGTAATATCAGCATTGATGCCCGTTTCAGCGACTATCGATCGTACCCCGCTATTTACATCCCGCGTAAATTCTTTAATTCGATCCCGCTGTTGTGTAGGAGTCAATCCTTCCTTTAAAATCGGGAAAACATAGTTTTCTTTGTTCTTGTCCCCGGTTACTCCATTTCGTTATAATCGATTTTAAATCATCATTTATGTAGACGGTTATTACCTTTGGATTGCTCCTATGGCTTCGAAGAGTCTTTGCCCTTTCAAATGTTATAAAATCCCCGGCAATATTCTTGAACTTAAGTAGTGCGATATCTTTCATGTTCATGCCATTGGCAAAGTAACTAAATAGCCAAAACGCTTTGCCTTTTGCTATCATTCCTTTATCTGCTGTCGGCTGATAATAGTAAATCTTACTTATGTCGTACAGCCTTAGGGCTTTTTTCACATTCTTGCTTACGGGTACTTGATAATTTCTTTTTCAAAAAGGATAATAATCCCGGGAAATTATTTTACGATAGATAGCCTCATTAAATATAGCCCGTAAAGACCTGCAATAAATTCCAACAGTTGTTATTGAAAGTTTTCTATTCAACATGCACTGCTCATATTGATACAGAAAAACGTCATTGATGTCCTCGTACCTCAAATTCTTTTTAAACGATCGAAGACTACTGATGCTGCTTTGATAATTGTCATCTGTTCCAACTTTACCCTGTGCTTTTAATTTTGCAATTGTTTCATTAAATAGCAATTCAACATAAGCTTCATCATATGTTTTCTGGCTAAATCTCTCACTAAAAACAGGAAAATTAAATGGCCTTATGGTCCTAATTATCGCGTTAGCTTTGGATTCAAATTCAATAAGTTCATTTTTGACCGAAATTAATTCCTATCCGATTCGTCTTGATGAAAGCTTGTGATAATTCTCTTTTGTGAGATCAATTCCGGTTTCAAAATATTTTGATCTTCTATTGTATGTAATTCTTAATTTCACGGGATATAAGCCGTTGTTTTTTATCCTTCGTAAATCGTGAAAAATGTTTACTGTAACCATGGGAAAAAATTAATGTTATTGAAAAAGATCGAATTAAGAATTTGCAAAATCGGGGCTGAATAATTTGCAGACAATTTGCAAACAAATGTACTTAAAATGAAAATAATCTCGGTAAGGTTTAAAACATTCTTTTTAATAAAACCCTTTGCTGACGTGGATTACAGGAAAGTTAAGTATACAGGAGTAAAAGTAAAAAAATGGATTTTGAATCTCATAATCAGGGGCTCACAGGTTCAACCCCTGTTGGGCCCACTTAAGAATTAAGCATTTATGAATTTGTTTTCGTAGGTGCTTTTTTATTTGCAAATAGTTTTCGAAGAACACAAAAGGAAAATTCTAGACAATTAATCAAAAAAACCTGACCTCCCTTACGCCTTCACCATTTAGGCTAATTAGATATGAAAAACTATCGGCTATAACTGTCAAGTTAATTGTAGCTAATTAATATAGATAATTATACGGATATGGTGGCTTAATTACGCGTAATGCCTCCTTGTTTCACTTTAATATCTTCCAACTTTTTTTGTAAGGCATCAATTTTTTCCTGGGTACTTGTTATGTCGCTGTTATGGGTATTATTCCTCGCTTCAAGCCCGGTAGCCTCAGCCGAAGAAGATTTTCGTGACCTCCTTACATTTTTCTTAATGGATTTATTGTCCTTCTTAATATCTTTCTCATAATGTTTAATTTGCTTCAGAATATGAGATGTTTCATCTCCATAGTATTTATTTAAAAACTCAACGCTAAAATCATTCAGCAATTTTTTCATTCCCTCAAATTCTTTTGGGTAGTTATCGGGACCTATATAAAAATCGTAGCCGAACGACATAAAATACTTCATGTCGGAACCGCCGGAAATACCCGTAATTCTCGAATAAATATTCATACGTTTATCAGAAATACTGTTGATGGTGACATCCTGCGAGCTTACGAGGTCCTTATCGGTCAATAACCCGATGCCTTTTGTTTTTATTTTATAGTTCTTCTTAAGAAATTTACTCCATCCTTTCTTTACTGTTTTTGGGTCAGCATCATAATTCACGCTATAGCACGGCCTGAGTTTATTTTCGAAAGTGATACTAGTAGTGTCAATATGGTAAGTTTGCGCGGTTAATTTAATTGAAATAAGAACCGTTAGGAAGAACAACAATTTTATCTTTTTCATATGCATTTAATGTTTGGTAATTAAATATCTATTAATAACTCGGATGAGTCAAAATATCAATTTCGTCAATATATAAAAATCTTTTTAAATATTCATGAAGCCTGATTATGGTTTCTCAATGGCAAAATTTAGCAGTTTGAGCAGTCTCCCCCTTTAATTTGCTAAGATATTATAATAAAATAATTTCAATTTATTCAATTCTTCGGCGCCCCCGCGATTATTCTTCAATTACTAACCTTTAAGATTAAGAATGTATTAATCAAATCAATTCCTTTTTGTAAAGCTATACTCATCCTTAAAGGCGCCATATTTTTTTAAAAATTGTTGACTGAAGTAATAATGATGATATGCTGAGGATGTAAAAACTCGCGGTATTTTGCTGGAAAGACTTCCGCCTTTCCCTATTCTTTGACCCGGCTGTAAAGCCAAAGCTGCCGGATATTCAAAGAAACTTTCCCGGATAAAATTTCAGGCTATTTTAGTATTCTTTAAAACGTATGATATCGCAGTATCGCTTCCTGGTAATCATAACAAAGCCTAAACATTTTTAACCATAAATTTTATTTTATGAAATCATTCATCATGTTATTAATTGCATTTGCATTTTTTAAAAGTTTAGAAGCACAAACGACGGGCGATGTAATCAAACAACAAGCCGGAGAGGGAGTACGGGAGGGCGCCAGCATTGCAACCCAACAAACTGCCAATAAAGTGACGGATAAACTGTTGGGTAAATTATTTTCAAAGAAAAAGAAGGATAAAAATGCCAATACGAATGGCAATGGAACTGAGGCTAATGTTACCACAACCCAGGTAAACCCAACGGCTGGCAATCCCAACAATAATACACAAGGAACCCCCCAGCAAAGTGCTCCCGTTTCCCTGGCTACGTACTCCAAATTTGATTTTGTTCCAGGCGACAAAGTTTTGGTTTTTGAAGATTTTTCGAAAGATGCCATTGGCGATTTCCCGGAAAACTGGAATACAAACTCTGCCGGCGAAACGGTTACAGCCTCAGGTGAAGCCGGCCGTTGGCTGATGATTAATAAAAGAGGTGTATTTAAACCAGAAGACATCAACAACCTCCCGGACAATTTCACGCTTGAGTTTGATCTGATCTTTTTCAGTGATAATTATATTCCGACTCTCCAAACGCTGTTTCAATCCGCAGGGAATGGCAAAGACGGTAAACAAGAATTGAATGCCGATTTTAGTTATAATAAACGTTCAGGTATAAATCTGGGAATACAGCCTATTCCCCGCGACAAAGGTGGCATCGCTACAATCTACGCGTATTCCGCAGGAGATAAAATAATGGACAACCAGGTAAATTTTCAAAATAATGGGGCGACGAAAATTAAAGTATCTATCTGGCGCCAAAAGCAACGTCTTAGAGTATATCTTGACGAGAATAAAGTATTTGATTTACCACGGGCATTTGCGCCCGGCGAAACCTATAACAGGATGATGTTCCAGACCTGGAGCGATTTCCCCAACCAGGATAAATACTTGATAGGTAATATGAAACTGGCTGTTGGAGAACCGGATACCCGAAATAAATTAATAAACGAGGGGGAATTCACTACTACAGGAATTTTATTTGATGTGAATTCTGCTGCCATCAGACCGGAATCTTATGGCTCATTAAAAGATATTGCTGATGTGTTAAAAGATAATGCCGGCGTTCATGTAAAAATAATTGGACACACTGATAGCGATGGCGATGCAACAATGAATCTGGCGCTTTCAAAAAAACGTGCAGAAGCTGTAAAGTCAGCTTTGGTGAGCGAATTTGCCATTGATGCTTCAACGATGGAAACTGATGG
>NZ_JBMQQG010000095.1:0-12068 GCF_057362405.1 Ginsengibacter sp. | reverse complement strand
GGAACAGTAACCTTGCTTAGGTGATCATTATAAGACTAATATGTCTTCTTTTAAAATACCAAATAAATTCATCTCTCTGCCATTCTCGACAAAATTTTCTTCAGGCTGAAAACCACACTTCAACAAGACATTTTTTGAATTCTCGTTAGACAATTCTGTAATGGCGGAGATTGATAAAAACCTGTCTTGTTCAAACAACCAGGCAATGCTTTCTTTAATGATCTCGGTGGCGTATCCTTTATTCCATTCTTCTTTAATTAGTGAATATCCTATTTCCACTCCTTCCTTTTTATTATCCTTCCTGAAAAGAAGTAGACCAATAAATTTATCGCTGCATTTCTCAACAATAAAATACCTCCCGAAAGGAAAATGGGTATTGTAAAGATTTAATTGATTTTCAAAAATCTGTCGCGTTTCTTCTAATGTAAGTTTCGGCGAAATAAATTCCTTGAGAGCAGGATCATTGTATAGTTCATGCAGTGCACCTAAATCATGTAGCTGCCACCTTGTGACATATAACCTTTTTGTTTCGAATATCATTAAACGTTATTTATGAATTTCACTCGTAAAATGAAATTCAATCTCGGGATTGTTGGTTCGCTCGGTATTGAGAAACCATTCGCTTTGTGCAAGGTAAACCAAATGCCCATCTTTATCCTCAGCTATATTGGAAGATTTAAATCTAATAAATTCATCCAGCTTTTTTGGATTTTTTGAAGTGAGCCAGCATGCTTTATAAAAGGGAAGTGAATTTAATTGAACGGAGGCGCTGTATTCATTCAACAGACGATATTGAATTACTTCAAACTGTAGTTCACCCACACAACCAATAATCTTCTTATTTCCGCCAAACTGTGTAAACAATTGCGCTACGCCTTCATCGGTAAGTTGTAACAAACCTTTTTCAAGCTGCTTGGTTTTTAATGGATCTTTATTAACAACTTCTTTAAATATTTCCGGCGAGAAAGATGGAATACCGGTATAATAATAATTTTCGCCTTCAGTTAGCGTGTCTCCTATCTTAAAACTACCCGTGTCAAACAAGCCAATAACATCACCGGGAAAAGCTGCATCTATCACATCTTTATCTCTTGCCAAAAAGCTGTAAGGATTACTAAACCTAACGTTCTTGTCCAAACGCACATGATGAAAATATTTGTTACGTTCAAATTTACCGGCGCAGACTCTTAAAAAAGCAATCCTGTCCCTGTGTCTTGGGTCGAGGTTCGCATGTATCTTAAATATGAAACCGCTAAACTTATCTTCGGCAGGTTCTACTATTCTTGTTGTAACTGCCCTATGCTGCGGCAGCGGCGCAATTTGAATAAATGTTTCCAGCAATTCTTTAACACCGAAATTATTAATAGCGCTTCCAAAAAAAACGGGAGCAACCTTTCCTTTTAAATAAGGCTCTTTATCAAACTCTCCATACACGCCTTCTATCAATTCCACATCCTCCCTCAATTGCGCAGCATCTTTCTCTCCTATTCTTTTTACCAAAATATCATCATTCAAATTTTCCAATGGCAGATAATCTTCTTCTGTTGCTTTTTGATTTGGGTTAAATAATAAGAGGCTTTTTTCATACAAATTATAAACTCCTTTAAAATCTCTGCCCATATTTATCGGCCAGCTTAATGGGTGTAAATGAATTTTTAATTCAAGTTCAATTTCATCCAGGAGATCAAATGGATTTTTCCCATCACGATCCAATTTATTTACAAAAACAATAACAGGAGTGTCTCTCATTCTACAGACTTCCATTAATCTTTTTGTTTGCTCCTCAACACCTTTCACGCAATCAATTACCAAAACAACGCTATCAACGGCCGTCAAAGTGCGATAGGTATCCTCAGCAAAATCTTTGTGGCCGGGAGTATCCAAAAGATTTACCAAAGTATTTTTATATTCAAAGCTCATTACCGAAGTAGCAACAGAAATACCACGTTGTCTTTCTATTTCCATAAAGTCGGAGGTAGCGTGCTTTTTAATCTTATTGCTTTTTACAGCACCTGCCGTTTGAATGGCACCTCCAAATAATAAAAATTTTTCAGTAAGCGTTGTCTTTCCCGCATCCGGGTGAGAGATAATTGCAAACGTTCTGCGCTTCTGTATTTCATTCAAATATTTCATAAAGTGCGCAAAGGTAACAATGAATCACGAGTTATGAATAGTGAATTATATGTTGCCCTGTTATCACGCAATTATCATTTGCCCAACGTATTTTTGTATTACAAATTTTTATTATGGAATTTAAGTTAACTGAAGAACAGGAAATGATACGCCAGGCCGCAAAAGACTTTGCAATTAACGAATGCTTACCGGGAGTGATTGAACGAGATGAGCAACAAAAATTTCCCCGCGAACAAGTAATGAAATTGGCGGAATTGGGTTTTATGGGTATGATGATCAGCCCGGATTATGGCGGCTCAGGTTTAGATGCCATAAGTTATGTACTGGCCATGGAAGAGGTCAGTAAAGTGGATGCGAGCACTAGTGTATGTATGAGCGTTAATAACAGTTTGGTTTGTTATGGCATAGAAGCTTTTGGCACAGAAGAGCAAAAGAAAAAATATTTATCTCCGCTTGCGCAGGGCCTTAAAGACGGCGAATTATATATTGGAGCTTTTTTACTAAGTGAGCCGGAAGCCGGAAGCGACGCCACTTCGCAAAGGACTATTGCCGTCGAGAAAGATGATCATTACGTTATAAATGGCGTTAAAAACTGGATAACCAATGGCAACAGCGCTTCGGTATATCTTGTATTTGCACAGACAGATGTTGCAAAAGGTAGCCGCGGAATCAACGTGTTTATTGTTGAAAAAAATTCACCCGGCATTACAGTGGGTGCCAAAGAAAATAAATTAGGAATTCGCGGCAGTGACACACACAGTATTTCGTTTACGGATGTAAAAGTCCCGAAAGAAAATCGAATTGGGAAAGATGGATTCGGTTTTAAGTTTGCAATGATGACATTATCAGGAGGCCGCATTGGTATTGCTTCCCAGGCATTGGGGCTGGCTTCAGGAGCACTGGAAAGATCCATTGCTTATTCAAAAGAAAGAAAAGCTTTCGGTACACAAATTAAGAATCACCAGGTTATTCAGTTTAAAATCGCCGATATGGCAACAAGAGTAGAGGCTGCCCGGCTGTTATGTTTCAGGGCTGCATGGCAAAAAGATAAGGGAGAAGATTATACTGAAAGCGCGGCCATGGCAAAAGTTTTTGCAAGTGAAACTGCGATGTGGGCTACGACAGAAGCTGTTCAGATACATGGCGGTTATGGTTATGTAAAGGAATATCACGTGGAAAGAATGATGCGTGATGCAAAAATCACCCAGATATACGAAGGCACCAGCGAAGTGCAGCGCATTGTTATCAGCCGTGGAATTTTGAAATGACAAACCCAACAGGTTTTACTGCACAATTTAAATTGTTATTTCGTTTTGATGGATTATTAACCTGTTTATATTGAACTTCGTCTAATCATGCCTGTAAATTTTGAAGCCTACAATACTATCTTAGAAGAATTAAAAGCCAAAAACGCAACATTGGTGGCAGTTTCTAAAACAAAGCCTGTTGAAGAAATACTGGAATTATATCACCTTGGCCAAAGAGATTTTGGAGAAAACTACGTTCAGGAACTGACTGACAAATGCGAACAGCTTCCAAAAGATATCCGCTGGCATTTTATCGGCCATCTTCAATCGAATAAAGTAAAATACATCGCCCCATTTGTATCTTTAATACATGGTGTCGATAGTAAAAAATTATTAATAGAAATAAATAAGCAGGCAAACAAAATAAACCGGGTCGTCGATTGCCTGCTGCAAATTCACGTCGCAAAAGAAGAAACCAAATTTGGCCTGGATGAAAATGAATTGAAAGAATTATTTGACACGGATTTCACGGATTATAAAAATATACGAATTAAAGGATTGATGGGAATAGCATCTTTCACGGATGACATGAAAAAAGTGAGGGCTGAATTTAGAATGCTGAAATCTTTGTTTGACAGATATTCAACATTGTCAATGGTCAATGGTCAATGGTCAATCCTCAGCATGGGCATGAGCGCCGATTACAAAATAGCTGTTGAGGAAGGTAGTAACATGGTTAGAATAGGAAGTTTGCTATTTGGAATAAGAGTCTAATCCCAATCTTTTAACATTTACGATAACAGAACTTTTTTACAATGGCATAAATTTGAATCTGAATAAAAAAATTTAAGTGCAAACTGCAACAATCAATCATCATTTCGAAGCTGAAAAAAACAGGAAGGCTTTACTGTATACATTGTGCATTGTTGGCCTTTTCCTGATCATTGCTATATTTTATACATGGCCTTTGTTAATCCCTCCAACTCCCCCTGTGCAGGATTTAATTGATGTAAACCTGGGAAACGAACAGGAAGGCATGGGCGACGTGCAGCCACTTGTGAAAGGAGACAGAGCGCCGGATAATCAAAGCATGCCATCGCACCAAAAAGCCGCCAGGGTAACGGAAGAGCCTACACGAAATGTTCAGGCAGATGAGAATAACGATGATAAAGAAGCGGCTCCTGTTACCAAAGTAGAGAAGCCAAGGGAAGATGCCAAAGAAATAAATAAGCCCAGCACCGAAAAAACAACTAAAAAAATAAATCCATCACCAGTCGTAAATCCAAATCCTGCACCGCCAAAACCAAAACTTCCCCTGTATAAAGGAGGCACGGGCAATGGCGGCAATGGCGCCACAGAAGACAATGGATATAGGAACCAGGGCTACAAACCCGGCAATGGTGATGCAGGTAGCCCGGATGGCAAACCTGATGCTTATGGGAATTCACCCGGTGGCAGAAGTGGTGTAAGCGTAGTTCGTGGACTTTCAGGCCGAAGAATTATCCATTTCCCTAACATGACGGATGACTTTAACGAAAACGCCAAAGTATATGTTGACATAAAAGTTGACGCCAGCGGTAAGGTTGTCGATGCAGGAATAGCACGTGGAACCACCACCTCAAATAGTTCTCTGCGAAGCATTGCAATAGATAAAGCAAAACAATTAAAGTTTCCCCCAAGCCAGCAGGATGTTGAAAGCGGCACGATCCTTTTTGTATTTGTTTTGAAAAGCTAAAACTTTCGAGTTTCTAAAAGTTTTCATTTTGAAAACTTTTAACTACCTTTAATTCCTTGAATATAATAGTAAAAAGGTCGATTCTTTTTTATATCGATAAATATAAGGGGGCAAGAATACCGTTATTAACGTGGTATAATGAATTCTTAAAACAGGAATTTCACAATTTTAATGAATTAAAATCTGTTTATGGAAACGCAAGCATTGTAGCCAATAATAGAGTTATATTTAATATTAAGGGAAATGATTTTCGTTTGATTGTCTCTGTAAATTTTAATCAATTGGCAGCTTACATTATATGGTTCGGTACACATAAAGAGTATGATAGAATTGATGCGGAAACTATTGAATTTGATACAAGCATTTTAAATTATAAAAACAAATAGCATGCAGTGGAAAGTACTAAAGACGGAAGCAGCATATAGAAAAGCGATCAAAAGAACTTTATCTATTTTTCAGGCGAAAGAAAATACCTCTGAATCTCATGAACTGGCTTTATTATTGGTTTTGATTAAGGATTATGAGGATAAAAATATTCCCTTGCCTGAAATTGATCCCATAGAAGTTATCAAATTAAAAATGGAGGAACGAGGTATAAAGCCAAAAGACCTGGAGCCTATAATTGGCTCAAAGGGACATGTTTCCTCCATACTTGCAGGAAGGCGTGACATCACATTAAAGATGGCGCAAAGACTAAAAGATTATTTTCAGTTACCTGCTGAAATATTTTTGCATTCAGCTTAGCAAGCCACTCCCAAATTTCGATCATTGGCGTTAGTTCTAAAGCTATGTGTTTGCCTAAATACGCTCACTATTCAGAAAGCGAACATGACGCAGAAATTAAAAGTAAATAAGTGATAGGACACGAAAAGTAGTTATGTCGAAAGTATGTTTTCGTAAAATCAAATGGATACCAGAAATTCCTAAACAGAAAACTTTTATATCGGTAATTTATCCCAATCGGTAATTATATTTGCTCCCCATGAATTACGAGCAAACAATACATTATCTCTACAACAAACTTCCCCTCTTTAGCAGCATCGGCATTAAAGCATATAAAGCCGATTTAAATAACACCATTGCACTCTGTAATTATCTCGGGAACCCGGAAAATAAAATAAAAAGCATTCATATTGCGGGAACTAACGGAAAAGGCTCAACGAGCCATATGCTCGCCGCAATATTTCAGCAAAATGGCTATAGAACGGGCTTATACACTTCCCCTCATTTGAAAGATTTCCGCGAAAGAATTAAGCTGAATGGTCAGATGATCCCACAGGATTTTGTAATTGATTTTGTCGAAAAGACGAAAGCATTTTCTGAGGGAATAAATCCGTCATTTTTCGAAGTCACTTTTGTAATGGCGCTTGAATATTTTGCTGACCAAAAAGTGGATATCGCCATAATCGAAACCGGCCTTGGCGGCAGGCTTGACAGCACAAATGTTATCACTCCCGAAGTTTCGATTATTACTAATATTGGATTTGACCACATGGATATTTTGGGTGACACACTTTCGAAAATTGCAGGAGAAAAGGCGGGTATCATTAAACAGCGAATACCGGTAGTTATCGGTGAAACAACTGCTGAAACCAAAACAATTTTCACGGATAAAGCAAAAGAAAAAGATGCGCGGATATTTTTTGCTGAAGAGCAATATGAAATTATTGCAGCAACTCCGGCAAACGAATTATTGCAGGTTCAAATGCTTCATAACGCTGACACACAAACGAATACCTACGAACTTGATCTTACAGGTTTTTACCAGGCAAAAAATTTACGAACGGTTCTGACTTCTGTTGATGCGATAAAAAATACCTTTTCATTACAACAGCAAAATATTAAATCGGCATTAAGCCATGTAAAAAATAGCACCGGCTTGCATGGCCGATGGGAGGTTATACGCCGGAACCCGACTGTAGTTTTAGATGTGGCGCATAATGTTGATGGAATACAACAGGTAATTAACCAGGTTAAAAATACCTTTTATGAAAACCTGCATATTGTGTTTGGTATGGTAAAAGATAAAGAGATAGAAAAGGTGCTCGAAATATTGCCAAAAAATGCTTCCTATTATTTTACTAAAGCGCAAACACCACGTGCTTTACCGGAAAGCGAATTGTTGCAAAGAGCACTAAAATTCAATTTAAAAGGATCATCGTACGCTGAAGTAAATAGGGCTTTGAAAGCTGCTATGGATAATGCATCTGAAGAAGATATGATTATTGTGTGTGGCAGCGTGTTTGTTGTGGGCGAAGTAAATTTGATTGCATAATTGGTATGTGACTATCGTCCATTTACCTTTTATATCGCTCCCATTTTTCTCAACGCATAAAAGATACAATTAGCGTGAAGCGATTGAACAATTTTATTATCAAGAAACAGTTTTTTTAACTCATCAAAAGGAATCGTAACAACCTCAATATCCTCATTGGGATCTAAATTTTGAACGCCGGTTTCTTTTCCACCTTTCGCCAAAAAAAAGCATGTATAATTATTGAGCACACCGGGATTTGCAGCAGCTATTCCTACCTGTTCAACAGATGTAAACTCATAGCCTGTTTCTTCCATCAATTCCCTTGCCATGGCTATTTCGGGTAATTCGTTTTCATCAATGAATCCGCCTGGTAATTCAAGCAACACTTCTTCAACCGGATGCCTGTATTGTTTTATCATCACGGCTTTCCCGTCTTCAGTAATTGCAAGGGCACATGCTGTCTTCGGTAATTCCACCACAAAATATTCGGGAATAATCTTTCCCTCGGGAGTTATGCATTTATCTTTTCTTGCAGTAAAATATTTGTGTCTTGTTATGTATTCTGAAGATAAAGTTTTCCATTTCATACAGAGCAGTTTATTACACAAATTATAAGACACGAATTACACGAAGTCCCATACCAGGGACTCTATTACATGCTAACCACCTAAAGTAAACAAAAGTAACGCCTCTAACTTATTACCTTTCATATTTCACCTCTCCTCTTTCATCTGAACTTTAATCCCATTTCATTCGTTCCCTGAGTTTTGTGATATGTGCTGTGTGATGAAGACCGTGCCACGAATACGTCTTTAATAAAGACCATAAGGTCATTGTCTTCTTTCTCTCCGGGTGATATACAGTACGGTGCCATTGGTTTTCCGACATATTATTCATCAGTTCGTACCAACGCGTATGCAAAGCATGAAGTAAAGTGAGAGACACATTGATCGGTAAATTTTTCGTATCGGGTAACAAGGCCCAGGCTTCCTGATCGTAGGGTTTTATAGTAGGATTGTCTTCCGTTAATCCAAGTTTAAAACGAATATAGGCATTCATATGGCTGTCGGCAATATGATGAATAAGTTGGTGAACTGTCCATCCGCCGGGCCGGTAAGGCGTATCAAGTTGTTCAGCATTTAAATTCTGGATCGCGAACTCCAACATGGCAGGAAGCATTTTAATATCGCTCAATAACTTAAATTTCAGAGCGTTACCATACAGATCATTATAGGTAAGTCCTTCTTCTTCAGTGCCGATAGGATAACTTAAATGATGTTCTTCGTTTGCCATAAAACAGATTATTATTTATGTACAATATCCAGCAATTCAACTGTAAATACCAGGGCCGCACCGCCAGGTATTGCGCCACCGGCTCCGCGATCTCCATAACCTAAATCGGAGGGAATGTACAATTTCCATTTGCTTCCCACCGGCATTAATTGTAAGGCTTCGGTCCAGCCACGTATAACGCCTCCTACCGGTATGGTAAGCGGTTCTCCTCTTTTGTAGGAATTATCAAATTCTTTGCCATCAATCAATGCGCCGATATAATTGGCTTTAACGGTATCTGTCGCCGTCGGTATTGGCCCGGTTCCCGCTGTAAGTATCTCATATTGCAAACCGTCCGGCAGCGTAATTACGCCGGTACGTTTTTTATTTTCTTCTAAAAATTTTGCTCCGGCAGCTTTTTCTGCATTTGTTTTTGCCATCATAAATTCCTGTAATTTATTTTGTATAGTCATGTTACATTGTTCAGGTGAAATTAAAAGTGTTTTGTTATTGTAAACGTCTTCATAAGCTTTTTTAACCATAGCAGGGTTTATATTTTCTGCTCCCTGGGCTTTGTAATATTCAGCAGTTTGAACACCCATTGCATAACTGAGGCTGTCCAACGTACTAAGTTTGGCGAGTTCTACAGGTTTTTTTGCAACTGTTTTTGTCGCGGGCTTTTTAGTTTGTGCATAGGAAACTGAAATTAGTATTGGTAAAACAAAGAGTATTTTTTTCATTGAGGCTTGTTTAAATTTTTAAGTTTGGCAAAGTAACGGATTTGCGGCATTAATATTTCTTAATCTTCTCTGAAATCTTTTCCGGTAAGATGAATAAACACGTCTTCAAGATTGGCAGACTTGGTAACCTTTGGCCGCTCAAAACCGGACTCAACAAGGTCATCAATTAATTTATCAGGAGATTGAAGTGCAATTATTTTTCCCTCATCCATAATAGCAACGCGGTCGCAAAGTTGTTCGGCTTCATCCATATAATGCGTCGTAATAATAACGGTAGTTCCTTTGTCTCTAATCTGCTTTATCAGTTCCCACAAGTTACGCCGTGCCTGCGGATCAAGGCCGGTGGTAGGCTCATCCAAAAAAATTATCTTTGGTTGGTTTATTAACGTAGTGGCAATTGAAAAACGCTGCTTTTGTCCACCACTCATTTCTTTATATTTATTCTTTGCCTTGTCTTTGAGATTAACCATTTCCAGTAACTTCATAGAGTCGGTGCTGGTATTATATAATCCGCAAAAAAGATCAATCAATTCAAGAAGATTCAAGCCTGGATAAAAACCCGATGTTTGCAATTGTACACCAATAATTTTTTTTATTTTATCCGGTGATTTATCAAGGTCTAGGCCATCAACAATAACTTTTCCTGAAGTTTTATCGCGAAGTGTTTCTATAATCTCAAGGGTCGTAGACTTACCAGCCCCGTTAGGTCCGAGCAATCCAAATATCTCGCCTGAATAAACATCAAAAGAAATTCCTTTTACAGCTTCAAACTTGCCGTAATTCTTTTTAAGATCTTTAACTGAAATAATTACTTCCATTTGTTGTTCTTGCTTTGTATGATACGAATATTAAAACATTTTCAATTTATGTTGATTATTGACTATTGACCAGTCACCTTTAACCTACCTGCCATCACCTAAATACTCACCCCAAGGCATTCTTCCAACTCGGCCATCATCAAGGCACTTCCTATATATAAAGAAGTTCTCTCATGCAATTCAGTTGGATGCTTTTCCAGTATTCTCTGCGTGCCATCGGTAGCCTTCCCGCCGGCACGCTCTACTATATAGGCAAGAGGATTACACTCGTATAACAAGCGCAGCTTTCCCTTTGGTTTTGCGGGTGTAACGGGATACATAAAAATTCCTCCTTTTATTAAATTACGATGTATATCCGACACCATACTCCCAATATATCTTTGCGTGTAAGGGCCGCCGTTAGACTTATTTTTTCGCTGGCAAATATCAATATACTTTTTTACCTCCTCAGTGTAAAGGAAAAAGTTTCCGTGATTTACTGAGTATATTCTCCCATTTTCCGGGCAATGAATATCCGGATGGCTCAGGCAAAACTCGCCTATTGAAGGATCTAATGTAAACCCGTTGACCCCTCTTTTTGTAGCATATACCAGGATAGTAGAGGATCCGTAAATAATATAACCTGCCGCTACCTGCCGCATTCCTGGCTGCAGAAAATCTTTTATTGTTAAGGAAGTTCCGGTTTCACTCACGCGGCGATAGACGCTGAAAATTGTTCCGATAGATACATTGACATCTATGTTAGTGCTGCCATCCAGCGGATCGAACATGCAAATGTATTTTGAAGCCCGGCTGACTTCATTGTCAAAAATGACTACATCATCCAGTTCTTCGCTGGCAATACCAGCACAACTTATTCCATGTCTCAATACTCGTGTAAACTGGTCGTTGGCAAATTCATCTAACTTTTTCACCTCTTCTCCCTGTACATTCACGTCGCCCGTATCGCCCAAAATATCGACAAGCCCTGCTTTATTTACTTCTACGTTTACTCTTTTTGCAGCAAGGCCTATATCTCTTAAAAGTCCGGCCAGTTCACCGGTGGCTTTAGGAAATGCCCGCATCTCCCTAATAGTGAATTCATCCAAGGTTAGTACCTGCCTGTTAACCATAGCTTATGCCGGATTTATTTTTTTAAAGGAAACAAAAATAGTTCAATTAATCAATTCACCTTGTTTATATAATGCGTGGATACTCCTTTTTTTATGAATAATTAGTGTGTTGATTTTCATATTTTAAATTAATCGCTAACAGATAAAAAATTTAAATAACATTAAGAATTCATTTTACTTTGCTACCCTAAAAGAAAATCGTTGTTATGAAGGTGTTTAAATTTGGAGGTGCCAGTATAAATAGTTTTCAACGAATCCAAAATCTTGCTACGATTCTAAAAGGCTATGAAGATGACAAGATTTTGATTGTGATTTCAGCAATGGGAAAAATTACTAATGCGCTGGAAAAAGTTGTGGAAGCTTTTTACGCAGGGAGAAAAGAAGACGCATTGCAACTTTTCGACAAGATCAAACAGAATCATTTAACGTTATTAAAATATGCTGTTACTCAGCAATGGGAAGCAGCTACCAACGATTTGCTAAATTTTTTTACAGAAGTAGAATGGTTGCTGCACGATAAGCCCGTAAAGGATTACAACTATTATTATGACCAGGTGGTATGTGCTGGTGAGCTTTTATCAAGCACCATAGTAAGCTATTATTTAAATGAAGAAAAGGTGTCCAACAAATGGATCGATGTCAGGGATTTGCTTCGCACAGATGATACTTTCAGGGATGCGATTATTGACTGGGAGGTTTCTGAAAAAAATATCAAAGAAAAAATTCTTCCACTATTTGAAGAAACTAATTTAAT
>NZ_JBMQQG010000094.1:0-33989 GCF_057362405.1 Ginsengibacter sp. | reverse complement strand
TCGCTTATAACTACTGTATTTCCTGGTTTGGCATCTTTCAAACCGTCTCCGCAAAATACTAAGCTAAGAGTCCGGCTGCCGCCACACCCTAAATCAATCAGGCAAGTCCCATTGCCAGAGTTGATGCTAATGCGGTCGTCTGTTACTTCCCACTCTTCGCAATGAGTAGATACTTTTTTACAAGAAGAAAAAGTAAAAATGAATAAGATGATCGCCAGCATCCTCAAGGTTGAAATCTTTTCATTAAGTATTGTTTTCATGATTTAATATTTATCACTGAAAAAATTAAACTTTAAGATTGCCAACTAATAAAATGCTGGCAATCTTAAATGAAATAGCCTGCGGATAAACTTCTATTTATGTGCATGTCCACCAAAGAAGTACCCAATCTTTATTGAAAAATATTTATTCTTAATCGTACCGCCATCACCACTTCCATCATCATTATTGATCTTGCTTAAGCCGAGGTTGTAATTTCCTGAAATCATGAAACCGCCGTGCATCCTGTAACCCGCAAGTGCGTTTATTCCGAACTCAAAAGCTTTAACTTCATCGACGCCCGATCCAAATTTTACTTTTTGATTATCGTCAGGCATACCATCAGCGCTAAATTTATCTTTGCCTGAAATCCCGTAAGCGAGTGAAGGTCCGGCCCCTATAAAAAATCCCTCATTTTTTTTGGCGCTGTATACAAAATTCAACGGCACTTCGAGGTAGTTAAGGTTTACTGTTTCTTTGCTGCCCTGGTCTTTCACCCTGTAACCTTTTTGAATGAAGTTTAAAGCCGGCTGAAAACTGAAATTTGTGCTCAGCGGCGCATCAACTGCAATTCCGACCGCAATACCGGTTTTAGATTTAGGCGATGCAGAAATGAAGCCTGATTTAATGGTT
Source organism: Ginsengibacter sp. (assembly GCF_057362405.1). Taxonomy (NCBI): domain Bacteria; kingdom Pseudomonadati; phylum Bacteroidota; class Chitinophagia; order Chitinophagales; family Chitinophagaceae; genus Ginsengibacter; species Ginsengibacter sp. Next base: position 33,098 of record NZ_JBMQQG010000094.1, on the reverse strand, counting down.
ACATTAGCAAACGAAGCGCCGGCGCTAATGCCAATGCTTGTTTGTGCTGTTAAACTAAAAGCCGTTAAGAGAATCATTAACGTCATTAAAAGAGAAATTGATTTCATTTTGATTTGTTTTTGGTTGTTGTGTTTTAAATTTTTGTCGTCAAGCATTATAGTCTTGTCATCGGGTCTTGATTATTTTTTGTTCTGTAATACCAGTGGCGGTTTGCAAACGAGTTACATAGATACCCTGTGGCAGCTTGCTTCCGTCAAAATTCACTTTATTAACTACTTTAGGTTGTGCGTCTCCGTTATATATGTTGGCAACCAGCTTACCATTCATGTCATATATTTTTAAAGACACTAATCCGACCACTGTTGACTTGAAAGATATAGTTGTTGAAGAAGTGAAAGGGTTGGGGAATGTTCTGATTGAATTATCATCATCGGGCATTGCTGCATCATTTTTTACTTGCGAAGATTGCAGGCATGATCCGAGGTATGCGCCTCTGCTGATAAAGTTTTCTGCTGAGGACTTCGATACGCATAGCGTGTTTCCTTTGAAACATAATTGGATCTTTTGTTCCTCCTTATCATTATTGCCGCACAAATAATCCGGCAGTGCTTCATAAAGTTTTTTCGCTACATCGTAAAGATTGGCACCGTGATAATTTGTCATAAGTGCAAGCGTCAATTTTTTTTGTGGCTGATAAAACAAAATAGAACGATAACCCGGGGCGTTTCCATCATGGCCAATAAAATCATAGTTCCCGCTTATTTTATTGGAAAGAATTATTCCGTATCCAAGCCGGTCACCGTCTTCATCAGGTGTCGAAGAGATTGATTGCAGCATTGTGTTGAGTGTGCCTTCACTGGTGGCCTTGCCATTGTACAAGTCATTACCCCATTCTGCGAGATCGGCAATATTGGAAACAATGCCTCCGCTGGTAAATGCGAGTGAGACAATACCAGTCAATGGAAATCGTGAAATATTCGTGTAGGCGTCAGGGAAAGTTGGTTGTCCTGTGAACTGAAATATTGGATCGAATGCGCCGATGTTATCATGAGGCGCAACCAGTATACCCCTGTTACCGTTAGCTTCTCTTCCATCAAAATACATAGAACCAAGCTGTAGCGGATCAAAAAAACGTTTGCGAAATTGTTGTTCCACAGGCTTTCCTGTTGCGGCTTCAATGATGGCGCCAAGTAAAATATAATTGGTGCTGGAATAGCGGCGTTCTGCCCCGGGCGCACTAATCTGATGGACGAACGAAACCATTTCATACGGTGTCCATATATGATTTGGATCAAAGGCGACAGCAATCTGCAGTTGTATTTCCGCCGTGTAATCGGAATAGCCACTTTCATGAGCCAATAACTGTCGTATGGTAACAGAAGTATTTAGCCCGGGATTTACAATGCTAATTAAAGGCAGGTATTTAACGATTGGATCGTCCAAACTGAAAACGCCTGAATTTGCCAGCTCCAGAACCAGCGAAGCAGTAAACGTTTTTGTTACACTGTAAATCCTGGAAAGATTAGAAACTGAAAATGTTGTCCCGCCTGGCAAAAGATCGTTTTGTGCATCAACATTACGGGCTGCATAGCCTGTGGCACCCTGCCACTCCGCAAGTCTATCTACTTTAACTGCAACCGACATTCCGCCTACGTAGGGGTTTGCAGGATTATTCTGAAAGCTATCTATAATATGTTGAAAGCGACCCTGCAGGTCCGGTGAGAAACCTTGCCCTTTCAACGACTGGTACGTTAAGAGAATCATTAGCGACCATAAAGTGAAAATTGATTTCATTTCTTTAATTTTTATTTTTGAAAAATTGGTTTAAGATTTACTCATATCCCGACGATTTCGAATATTCAATGTAAAATGAGTTTCAATAGTTCATCGTGGAAATCATAGAATACTTGCTGCAGCTTGCTTTTGGCATCGGTGCCGTAGTTGATCAAAAATAATTCCGTTACTGTGTTGTTGGGGAAATAAAATAAATTCGCTGAGTAAGCCAGGTCGCGGCCTTTGTGCCCAATTCCATAATCACCATTTGGCTGGATATAAGATTTTTGCAGCCCATAACCGTAATAGTTAGTATCGTCTTTTTTGCCATACGTTTGCATCATGGCAAGAGACTTTTGACTAAGCAATGTTTGCTGAATGAATAGAGCCTTTTCAAATGTAAAAAGGTCAAATACATTGCTGTAAATACCTCCGTACCCGTTGCCACTTCCTGTAACCAGGTTGGAAACATTTACGATAGTGTTGTTATTATATAAATCGAAATACCCTTGTGCAACGGTGTTGGGTAATACATCATGCGGCTGGTAAAATGTATTGGCAAGATGCAATGGGTTTAAAACATATTGTTTCAATAGGGCGCTATGATCTTTATGAGTGGCCGCTTCAATTACCATAGTAACCAAAACGGTATTAGTGTTAGAATAAACAGCGGTATCGCCGGGACTGAAAGCAGGCGGTTTGTTATAAATAAATTCCAGTAGTTCTTCAGGGCTCCATATTTTGTTTGGATTGTTTAATACCGCGAGGTAAAAGGCATCCTGTTCTATTACATCCGGAACGCCTGTTTCATGTTTCATACATTGGCCTAACGTTATTTTATTTCCATTGGGTAGTTTATTAGTAATGGAAGATGGAAGCCAATTATCAATTTTTGTATTGAGGGCATTATATCCAAGCCCGGTGTTTGCAGAATCTTCGATAAGTTTAAACACTAAGGTTCCGATAAACAATTTAGTGATGCTGGCCACTTTAGAAACCTGGCCCACTTCAAAAGGAATATTTTTTTCAATATCGGCTTTGCCAATTGCACCTACCCATGTACCGTTAGCATCATTCACCAGCAGAGATATGCCAGGCAAACCTTTGTCATGATATTTTTTTAGTAATGCTGTTAAAGCAGCGTTTTTTGGGTGCTTATTACTTGAATCAAGCCATGGAACAGGAACAAGCGATGCCTGTGTAGGTTGTATCTGTGCTTTTTTACAAGAGAAGGAAATGATTGCTGCACACATTAAAAGGATATATTTTTTCATGCTATTTTATTTTTTGTGTGAGATTAAAGGAATGCTGCAGCCAATTAACATACTATTATATGGAAGTATGGGAACATAGGCTTTTACAAAAGGTGTTTGTAACAATTGCTGGTAGGTTGCAAAAAGCTTTAAAGGTCTTTTTCCCTTTGGCTTGAAAGTGTACCCGATGCCGGCGTTTACAACTGCCATCGCCTGTGACCTGCCGATACCTATATTGTTTTTATATTCTCCGTTATCTCCTAATTTTAATTTGGCCGTTGCCGGAATAGAATGCAAGTATCCTGCCCCTACGGCTACCTGTGCGGCCCACTTTTTGGAAAATTTATAACGATATCCTATGTCTGTATATAAAGGAATTCCATGCTGTACAAACCTGTGGTAGAAATAAGAAAGTTTTATTTCCTGGTACCAGTCGTGCTTGCTTTTTATTTTCCAGTTGAAGCTATACCCTATCTCGATGCCGGGATGTTCAATACCCGTTACGAGTTTACCAAATTGTGAGAATGGATAGGCGCATGCGGTATTTAGAAAAGCAACACTTATTTCCCTTCTGTTTTGCGCCGTCGCCAGGGTTGAAACAAATAAAAGAATTAAAAGGAAGTCTGTACTTTTTATGATGAATAAATTTTTCATGATATTTTGTTTGGGTTAAAATGCTTTTGTAAAACGAATCGCCGGTAAACCAATGAGCCATTTTTTAAATCTTCGTGTATCCTGGAACCTTTTACCCCGGCGAATTCCTTAAAAGGTTTTGCGATCCATTTTGGAATGTTATCCGAAATTCTTTTTTGTTTTACATCTTCTTCCAACTCAATTGCATTTATTACATTCCTGGTAATATCTTCATCAACCCTTACATTCATATGGGTTGCCAGCAGGTTGTTTGTTAAGGTTTTCATGCCGTTTGGAGAGCGCATGTCTGTGCATAGAAAATAGCCTCCCGGGCGCAGTACCCTTTTTACTTCTTTTAAAAATGCAGGAACGGAACCATAAGCATGACATGATTCCACATTAATAACCACATCAAAACTTTCATCTTCAAAAGGAAGTTTTTCAGCATTGCCTTGTACAAAAGTTAAACCTACAGTGGAGTGTTTTTCGTTGGCAAGTTTTACCGCGTTGTGAGCAATATCCAGCCCTGTAATTTTTCCCGGCTTTAGATATTTATTGATGTAATTAGCTCCGCCGCCACGCCCGCTTCCGACTTCGAGTATTTCTTTTCCCGGAACTTCGAGTATGGATACCAGGTAGTGATATAACTGTATAGAATACCTGTTTACCTCGTCTTCCGGCTGCAGGGTTAGTGGTAATTCATGAACATGTGGTGCATAGCCGTAGTTCATAAATTGCCAGTCGGCGACTTTAAATTTTTTGGCAATTGTTTCATAAACAGGTTTCCAGATAATGCGGCGGAAGGCAGGGTAATCTGTAAGGTCTAAAAATAGTTTGGCTATCATATTGTTTTTTTGAATGGATAATTGATTAAAATTTTGCTAAGGCAGGCTTTAATTTTTTCAAGGCTCTTGCAATACTTTTCCTTGATTTATAAAAATTATTATACTCGCGGTATCTCGTATGGATGTTGCCCTTTCTGTCCAATGCAATGGTTGGAATACTTTTTAATTCCCCTTCTTTCTTTGAGTATCGCCTCCATTTACCAATGCGTTGCCAAACAGGTGCATACACACTGTCTTTGAATCTCCTTTGTAAAGGATAACCTGCGAAGCCGAATTTGTTTGTGAAAATTCCCGGCTTAGCCATTACCCAGCTTTCGCTTGCAAAAATGGTTGACTGGTCAAAAATGTCTCCCAGTCCTATCATCAGCGAATCACCGTTCATTCTTGTAGCGGGCGTACTATCTGTTGCGGGAAAATAAAAGTCAGCACCTGCATAGCAGGATCCAAGGCCTACTTTTGTTTTATCATCGCAATACCTGGCAAGGACTTGTAGATATTTAATTGACGAAGCGTCGTGAATATTTTTGTAATAAAACTGGTCGGTACCAATACGAAATGAAGAGTAGCGATTTCCATAATGGCCATGGGAATCGAACCAGAGATTGTTAATGAGCTTTCTTTTTTTATGGAGGATGGTTTCCACTTTTGTGGTAGCATCTTTAGACGACCTTGCATTTACAACATAAAATGTTTTGTGGTGAAATAAACTTTTTACTCTTGCTCTCAATAATGTATAAAAAGCCAGCAGGTCAATTCTTTTATGTCTTTCCCTTGTGAATATAAAAACGTTTACGCGGCCGTTAGTAGTTTTATTGAATTGTTCAGACTCTTTGTTTGATTCATTTTCAGCATTACTGACGCTGCTGTTTTTAAACGACTGGCATATTGTCGAAGAAGTTATCAGTAAACAAAAAGTGAAAAAAATAATCAGTTTCATAACATTTGCTTTACGGGATAAAGATCAATAGCTTATTTCCTGATTCATAATTGATCTTGCCTGATTGCTGAACTATGATTTGCATTTTTTGCAAAAGCCAGCTTACTGCTAATTCATATTTGCATTTTTCGCATCTAAGCTTTCAAATGATTAATTATGTATTTATATTTAGTTTTCAATCTCCACAAACATGAATGCAGCAGAACTACAAACGGCTTTTTTAAAACAAATAAAAGGCATGTTGCCACCGCACCTGGCACTCGTTGATGCCATTGCTGATCAACTAAATTTGAGCAATGACAGCGCTTATAGACGGATTAGGGGAGAGAAGCATTTGACGTTTGATGAAATACAAATTCTCGCTTCACACTATAAAATTTCGTTAGACAGTTTCCTGCATTTACAAAGTGAATCATTGATTTTCTGGGGAAAAAATATTGGTCGTCATACATTTGATTTTGAAAATTATTTACAGGGTATTGTGCGGCAACTGGAATATTTTATTCCGTCGAAACAAAAACAAATGTTTTACCTAAATAAGGATATTCCTATTTTTCATCATTTTATGTTTCCGGAACTGGCAGCATTTAAATGCTATTTCTGGAGCCGTTACGACCTGGATTATCCAAAGTTTAATAAAGACCAGTTTTTAATTGAGGATTATATTGATATTTTCAACAACACAGGTAAAAAAATTTCTGAGTTGTATCTTCAAATTCCTTCGGTGGAAATATGGAACCTCGATTGCATCAACACTACTATAAGGCAAATAGATTATTATAGGGAAACCAGGATTTTCAAATCGCAGCAAGATATAGAAACAGTTTACGATTGCCTTGAAAAATTGGTGGACCATATAGAAAAGCAAGTAGAATATGGGTATAAATTTCCTCCCGGCAAGCCAGACCTGGAAAATAAAGTAAAGTATAGTGTTTATATCAATGAATTTATTTTAGGCGATAATACTATTGCAGTTGAGCTGGACGGAGAAAGAATGGTTTTCCTGAATCATAATGTGATAAATTATATAATGACCAATAACAAAGAATTTATTAATTATACCTTTGAAACACTTAAAATATTACTCAGAAAATCGATGCTTATAAGTGAGATAAGCGAACGGGACCGCCAGTTATTTTTTCATAACTTACGGGAACGCATACATGAAAGGAGAAAAACAAGCGTCAAATAATGCGATTCATGAACACAGACACATTTTCTCAACTGTCCGGGGCAATGCAGTACCAGTTGGAGATCTATTTCAAGGGAACTCAAAACATAAAACCTCCATTGCCAATATCGTTTGAAGAGCTTGAACAAAAAGCTTCTGAAGTCATGGAACCGGAGGCTTTTGGTTACATCGCGGGAAGTGCCGGGTCAGAAATAACGACCTCCAACAATAAGGAAGCTTTTAACCATTGGCAGATTATTCCCCGAATGATGGGCGATGTATCGCAACGAAATATTGCTATTGAATTATTTGGAATCTCATTGCCGACGCCGCTTTTACTGGCTCCTGTTGGTGTCTTGTCGATTGCGCATCCTGAAGCGGAATTAGCCGTTGCCCGTGCGGCAAAAAATCTGCGGGTACCCCAAATAGTTAGTACGGTATCGTCTAAAACGATTGAAGAGATCGGAAAAGTACATGATGATCATCCGCACTGGTTTCAGCTTTATTGGGGACGTAATAATGATTTCACCAGGAGCATAATTGGTCGTGCTGAAAGGGCTGGCTATACGGCTATTGTTGTTACCCTTGACACAAGATTATTTGCGTGGCGTGAGCGTGATATTAAGAATGCCTATCTGCCATTTTTATACAATGAAGGACTCGCCAACTATTTTACCGATCCTGTTTTTCTTGCCGAAGTTGGTGATCCGGCTAAAGATAAAATGCAAACAATGATGCACTTCGCAAATTGTTTTTCCAATCCTTCGTCTACGTGGGAAGATGTTTCCGTTATAAGAGAATGTACCAAACTGCCAGTGATTGTTAAAGGTATCCAACATCCGGATGATGCAAAGAAAGCAATTGATAATGGTGCAGACGGAATTGTAGTGTCGAACCACGGCGGCCGTCAATTGGATGGTGCGATCGGCGCAATAGATACACTTGCAGGTATAGCGGAGGAAGTTGCCAATAAGACAACGATATTATTTGATAGTGGGATCCGCAGAGGAGCCGATGTTTTTAAAGCGATGGCATTAGGCGCAAAGGCAGTGTTGCTCGGGCGGCCTTATGCCTATGGTTTGGCGCTCGGAGGCGAACACGGCGTTACGGAAGTGGTTGCTAATTTGCTTGCCGATATCGATTTAACATTGGGACTTGCAGGCTGTACCTCGTGGAAAGATGTTACAAAGGACAGACTGCATTCAACACTATAAAACTATATTCTGCACAATTTCATTTTTACCAGGAAAGTCGGTATTGAAGTGAAGGCCCCTGCTTTCATGCCGAAGCTGTGCCTCCTTCACAATTAAGTAGCCAACAGTTATCAGGTTTCGCAACTCGCAAAGTTGCGGCGATACAAAAGTTGTTTCATAAAACTGTTCTGTTTCTTCGTGCAATAAATCAAGTCTCTTCATCGCTCTCTCAAGCCTTACGTTAGTACGAACAATTCCAACATAATCTGTCATGAGCAACTGCAATTCTTTAAGGCTTTGTGTTATGAGGATCATTTCTTTTGGTGCTGTTGTTCCTTTAGCATTCCAGTCAGGGATGGCTTCATTAAATTCCAGCGTATCTATTTTTTCAACGGCATTTAAATAGCACCTGTGTGCAAACACCATTGCTTCCAGTAACGAATTACTTGCAAGCCTGTTGGCCCCATGAAGCCCTGTACTGGCACATTCTCCGCAGGCATATAAATTTCTTATGGATGATCGTCCCCATTCATCGGTTTTTATGCCACCGCAACTATAATGTGCCGCAGGCGCCACAGGAATATATTGTTTGGAAACATCTATTCCCACTGATAAACACTTATCCGTTATGTTAGGAAAGTGATGCACAAATTTTTCCATGTCCATTTTGGTACAATCTAAAAAGACATGTTCTGTACCATTAATCTTCATTTCATTATCGATAGCCCTGGCAACTATATCACGTGGCGCAAGATCTTTTCTTTCATCATACTTTTCCATAAACGCTTCGCCTTTATGATTTCGTAAAATGGCTCCATCGCCGCGTACAGCTTCTGTAATTAAGAATGCCTGGCCACTTATACCTGCTTCATATAATGCGGTTGGATGAAACTGGATAAATTCCATATTCTCTATTCTTCCTTTGGCCCTGTATAACATAGCAACTCCATCACCGGTAGCAATAGAAGGGTTAGTGGTAGTGCGATAAACCTGGCCGTTTCCGCCTGAAGCAAGCAAGGTTGTTTTAGAAATAATTTTTTCAATTTCATTTGTTTGCATGTTGAGTACGTACACACCAAAGCATTCAATATCGGGAGTTGATTTTGTAACCAAATAACCGAGATGATGCTGTGTGATAATGTCAACTACGAAGCAATGGTTTATTAATTTGATATTGGGTTTCGTGGCAATCGCTCTCAGTAACGTATCTTCTATTTCTTTGCCGGTAACATCTTTATGATGCAGTATCCGAAATTCACTATGGCCACCTTCTTTTCCCAGCGCATATTCGCCCGAATGTTCTTTGTCGAAATGGGCACCCCAGCTGATTATTTCTTTTATCCTTTCCACTCCTTCTTTCACAACTATCTCAACAATTCCCGGATCGCATAAGCCATCGCCGGCTATAAGTGTATCTTCTATGTGTTTTTCAAAACTATCATTATCAAAATCTGTAACACCCGCAACGCCGCCCTGCGCATACTTTGTATTAGTTTCATCGCTGAAAGTTTTGGTAAGAACCGTAATGCTTTTACCAGGGCAGTCCTGTGCAACTTTGAGTGCATAGGTGAGGCCTGCAATTCCGCTACCAATTACTAAGAAGTCTGTTTTCATTTTACAATTTTAAGTTGTTTATTGATGCAAAAAATAAAACCTCCTGATTTTTGAAATTTTAGGAGGTTTTAGGAATAGGCATTTCAATTTTTATGTTAAATGATGAAATAAAATCTACAACCCATTTGCCACGGCCTTCAGGCCGTGGGATAAGCAGGACGACAGTCGGCTTCAGCCAAAAATTCAATGCCATTCGAACAGGAAAAATTCAGCACCAAATTTTAAGATAAGAGAATTATTGTGGCTAGAGCCAAGCAACGTATCAAAGCGACCACGGCCTAAAGGCCGTGGCAATTAATTGGGCTAACTAATTTTTTTGAGCCAGCATGAATCCACTTTCTTTCATGCAACAATTAAAGCTGGTTCTACCCACGCTTCACTTTCTTTTAATAAATTGATGAGTTCTTCAACAGCAATATCTTCAGGCACAGAACGCTTGATAACCTCTTTGCCCTTATACAAAGTTATCTTACCGGGACCGCTGCCGACATAACCAAAATCAGCATCTGCCATTTCTCCCGGTCCATTTACAATACAACCCATTATCGCAATCTTCACTCCTTTTAAGTGACTAGTAACTGCCCTTATTTTAGCGGTTGTTTCCTGGAGATCGAACAATGTTCTGCCACAACTCGGACAACTGATGTATTCTGTTTTTGAAATTCTCGTTCGTGTTGCCTGTAATATGCCAAAGGCAATGGAGTTCATTGTTTTATAATCAGCAACTTTATTCTTGTCTCCATAGTGATAACCTAAGCAAATCCCATTTCCAAAGCCGTCAATAAATAGTGCGCCTGTTTCAATTGCATAGTGAATAAGGTTTTCATCCATTGTATTATCATTGCTGTTGCATATAAAGATTACCGGATTTTTGATATCATTTTCATTCAATTCAATCAGCATTCTTCTAATGCTTTGCATGGCATTTTTATTGGTTGAACTTAAACAAAGAACTGCCGTAGTATCCTGTTTAATCTTTTCGAGAAAATTATTTTTATTAAAAGAAGGATATCCTTCTGAATAACAATCCAACATAACAAAATTTATGCTTTGTGATTTTATGATTGTGTTATTCAAATATTTTTGTTCATCAAAAATGGGAACACATTTTTCTTTGTTTGTGGATTGTTGCCAGGCATCATAATTGTTAATTACTCTTAGCGTTCCAGGTAATGCAAAATCTATATTATTGTTTGCGCAAAATATATAATCGGCTGCCATGTCACCAATATTCCACTTATCAGTGCCGGCATCATACTGGTAGCCAATTTCTTCAAGGTCTTCCGGCGTTACTTTATTTTTTTTGCTGAAATCTGCAATAACAACAGGCATGTGTTTTCCACCAATATTTTGCACTTCGAAGGACGCCCGTTTTGAATTTGTATTTAGAATGGCTAATGACGATTTCTCTATCGGCGGCACTGCAGCACTCTTTACATCAACATATCTTTTTACAATATCCCTGCAAACAGGAATTTCAAATTCGGGGTCTTCTGTGAGAGAAACACGAATGGTATCACCTATGCCATCTTCGAGTAAAGTGCCGATTCCAATAGCAGATTTTATTCTTCCATCTTCTCCATCACCGGCTTCTGTAACGCCAAGATGTAAAGGGTAGCAATGTCCTAATTCGCCATGCATATTTTCAATAAGTAGCCTATACGCCTGTACCATCACCTGCGGGTTGCTGCTTTTCATGCTAAGTACAATATTGTAATAATTTTCACTTTCCGCAATGCGCAAAAATTCCATGGCGCTTTCAACCATTCCAATTGGCGTATCACCATAACGGCTCATAATCCGGTCGCTTAATGAACCATGATTGGTGCCGATTCGCATAGCAGTCCCATATTCTTTACAAATTTTTACCAAAGGGGTAAAACGATTTCTTATACGTTCAATTTCTTCATGGTAATCTGCATCAGAATATTCTATTAATTCAAACTTTTTCTTGTCAACGTAATTTCCGGGGTTCACTCTTACTTTTTCTACAATGCGTGCGGCAATCTCAGCTGCGTTAGGGGTAAAGTGAATATCTGCAACTAACGGTGTAGTGTACCCTCGCTTTCTTAATTCGTTTTTTATATTGAGTAAGTTCTCGGCGTCTTTTTTTGATGGCGCTGTAATGCGTACCAGTTCTGCTCCCGCTTCAATGCAACGGATACTTTGTTCTACGGTTGCTATGGTATTCATCGTATCTGTTGTAGTCATGGTTTGTATGCGGATAGGATTGAAATTTCCCAGTAGCAGGTCACCCACTTTTACCTCAAGTGTTGCCAATCTTTTATATTCAATTAAGGATTCTGCGTATAGGTCCATACAATATCAATTTATGATTTACAAAAATACGACTAATGAGGGTCAGGATTTTACCAGTCTTTTTCAGGTTTATCTAGGGCTGCGGCTCCTTTTATTTTATGTAATTTATCCTGCAGCTGCTTTTCATTTTCAAGTAAGGATTTCAATTTTTCTTCTGCGTCTTGTTTTGACAACTTTGACGGTCTTGGTTTGGGTTGATCATTTTGTTTTTGCTGATCCTGTTTATTTTGTTGGTCTTGTTTCTTTTGGTCAGGTTTCGGTTGCTGCTTTTTGTCTTTCTGATTTTGCTGCTGCTGCTGTTGCTGTTGTTGCTTTTGTAGTTTTAACGCACGTTCCAGGTTTTGCCGGGCATCCTCATCATTAGGATTCAACATTAAAGCATTTTTATATGCATCAATACATTCGGGAAGTTTTTTTGCTTTCTGATATGCCACGCCTTTATTGTAGTAAGCGTTCTCTTTTGTTACGTTATCGCTGCTGTTCTTTATCGTATTATCAAAAGCTTCCACGGCTTCATCAGTGTTATCTTTTCTATACAGTGTATTTCCCAAATTGAAAGAGGCGGTCGGATTATTGTCTGCAATTTTAAGTGCGTCACGATATGAATCCTCGGCCGCGTTGTAATTATTCTTTTTATAAGCCTCATTGCCTTTTATAATTTCATTTTTTGCGTTTTGGGCAAACGTGGTGTTGTTTATGAAAAAGAAGATTATAAGGGTAGCTGCAATTTTTTTATTCAATCTCTTTCTTTCTGAAATGAAAAATTCTATTATCAATAAAATTAAAGCTACGGCTAAAAAATATTGAAAATATTGTTTGAAGGCTTTATAGGAGCTATCGCTTATGGTAGCTTCTTTGCCTATTCCGGATAGTTGTTTTTTAATATTGTCAGCCACTTCGTTTGTAGTTGAATATAATTGATATAAGCCGTTACCGTTTTTAGCCAGGTTGCTTAACTCATCCTGGTTTAGTTTAGTAATGACCGTATTACCTTTATCATCAACTTTATAGCTATTGGTGGCAGGGTCCATAATAGGGGCACCCTGTGGAGAACCTATACCAATTGTATTTAGCATAATGCCTTCTTTCCCCAATTGTTTGGCAATCTTTAACGCATCATCATCGTGGTCTTCTCCATCGCTGATTAAAATAATAGTCTTATATGTTTTTTCTTTTGGATTGAAAGCCCCGTAACACATTTTCAAAGCATCACTTATTACTGTGCCTTGTGTAGGAACGTCATCGGGTGATGCAGTTGCCAGGTACATTTTGGCGGCTTCGTGGTCCACGGTCATGGGCATTTGAAGATAAGCCCTGCCGGCAAAAATTACCAACCCTATTTTATCTTCCGGTGAATTGTCAATGATTTTTGATATCACCTGCTTGGCACGTTCCAGTCTCGAAGGTTGTATGTCCTGTGCCAGCATACTTTTACTAACGTCAAGGGCTATCATAATATCAATGCCCTTGCGGTTGATCTTTTGGGTTCCATCCGGTTCCACTAATCCTGCCACTGCAAAGCCGCACAAGGCAAAACCAACTATAAAAAAAACAAGTTTCAGTTTAAATTTTTTTGGAGAAAATCCTTTGGTCAGTTGTTCAACAAGTACGGGATCGCCAATTTTTTTATTAGCTTTCATTTTCCATCGCATCAATAACAGGTACAACAAAACCATTACGGGAATTGCTGCAAGCGACAGAAGGTATGGAGCGTATTGAAAATGTATCATTGTAGTGCTGCTAAATTATTAACGATTACGTATGAAGAAGTGTTAAAAAATGATAATATTTTTGTCTTTGTCCGGCGTTCTTCTGTAGCAATCGCTCATTTCGAATTTATTATGCTTCTCTTTCCTGCGCCCTTAGCCAGCGTTCCGGGATCTCATTATTGCTGGCAAAAAGATAGTCATTATAGCTGCAGGCAATTAGCTTTTTATTGGGTAGCTCCATCCACCATCTTCCCGTTTTTTTACTTTGAATAAAAATAGTATCCACTTCAGCAAAGGCGGTATGGTACTCATTAAAGTTTTGTCTTTCGTTCAGTTCTGTTTCCTGCTTGCTTCGACTTTTGCCATCAATAAAATACCAGATCATTTGGGCTATTTGCAATGCAGTTAAATCGTTGGTATCTTTTTTGGTATTATAGCCGTAAATACCAAGTGAGGAAAGAATGGGACTTAAGCCTGCATAACGGGAAAGTGTACACGCTTCTTCCCCGCTAAATCCATTAGGGCTGCAATCGGAAGCGGGTGCGTCACTGTATTTTATGGCGGCTATGTCAAAACTTACCATGTTGGAATTTCGTAATACCGGTTCCATTTCATCAATTTGTTCCTTTGCTTTTCCCAGCCTGTAACAGTCAAAATGCAGTTTATCCAAAGTTTCAAGCATACGCGGGTGAACGAAATAACTTTGAAAGCCAATGTGATTATAATGTCTTATCATGTTAGGCTCACTGGTTAGCATTTCCATTAAGAAGTTCTGACTTCTTACCGAAGACTCACTTTTAAGATCAATTGTTGCGTCAATTACGGTTGCCTCAATAACCTTTTTAAGGTCTTTGTAGGCGTAGTATTGAGCAAGCGTATTATCGTGAGATCCTCCAATAATAATAACCGTCTTATTCAATTGCAATAACTCCCGCACCACGGTTTTTATTGCAGCATAAGTGTCAGCAATCGCAGCGCCGCATTTTATATTGCCCACATCGGCAATGGAAATATCTTTATGCCAGAAATACAGTTGATATAGTTGCTTTCGAACTGCATCAGCGGCGTTTCCGTCACCGGTAAATCCATCACCCCGAAACTCGTTTATACCAACTATTACAATATCAATATTATCCATTTCAGGCATTTCCTCTTCATAAACTTTTACAAAACCTGCCAATTGGCTTTCATTATAACCTTTGTCGTCATTTAGAAAAGCTTTGTTTACAGGGTCTAAAAATTCGTGGAGATCGAACATACTTTTTTTATTTTGAGCAAACCTAAAAGATTAAATGCATAAATGTAATGCCACCTTTATTTTTTTGGGACATCACCACATAAAATTTTTGCATAATGGATTCACTTATTTTTGCAGCTATGGATAATTTGTTGCAACAAATAGAACATGCTAAAGAAGAAATAAAGAAATTTTCGACACCGGATAAAAATCCTGCAGAAGTTTTTCGTATCCAGTTTCTCGGCAGTAAGGGATTAATAAAATCTTTGATGGGCGAAATGAAAAATGTGCCTTCGGAAAACCGGCGGGAAATGGGACAGGCATTAAATGATTTGAAATTATTTGCCGAAAGCAAGTACGAGGAATTAAAATCAGCAAGTGAAAATACCCCTGAGGAAACAGAAAGTGACCTTGATTTGTCGTTGCCAGGGGAGGCCTTACCATTAGGCAGCAGGCATCCAATAAGTATTGTAAGAAATAAGATTGTTTCTATATTTCAGCGTTTAGGCTTTGCCGTTGCTGAGGGCCCGGAAATTGAAGATGACTGGCATAATTTTACTGCTCTCAACTTACCCGAAAATCACCCGGCGAGAGATATGCAGGATACTTTCTATGTGTCTCAAAATCCTGATTGGATGCTACGTACACACACCAGTAGCGTTCAAGTGCGTGAAATGGAAAAAGGAAAATTGCCAATACGAATTATTTGCCCCGGCCGTGTTTATCGCAACGAGACCATTAGTGCACGGGCGCATTGTTTTTTTCACCAGGTAGAAGGTTTATATATTGCTGAAGATGTTTCGTTTGCCGACCTTAAACAAACGTTGTACTTTTTCGTACAGGAAATGTTTGGCGAAAACTTTAAAGTTCGATTCCGGCCGTCCTATTTTCCATTCACGGAGCCCAGTGCCGAGATGGATATTAGCTGCCTCATTTGTGGTGGCGAAGGATGCAATGTTTGTAAACATACCGGTTGGGTAGAGATTTTAGGCAGCGGCATGGTGCACCCGAAAGTGCTTGAAAATTGCGGAATCGATAGCAGCAAATATTCAGGATTTGCATTTGGAATGGGCATTGAAAGAATCACCATGCTTAAATACAATATAAAAGACCTGCGGCTGTTTAGTGAAAATGACTTGAGGTTCTTGAAACAGTTTACGAGTGCTGTGTAAATAATTTTCTCAAAGTAAAACATGACAATTACCATTTGTATATGCGGAGCCGGAACCATGGGAAGTGGAATTGCACAAGTGGCTGCCCAAAGCGGTTTTAACACGATTCTTTTCGATGTAAATATCGCCGCTCTTGATAAAGCAAAAATCTTCCTTGAAAAAAATCTTCAATATTTAGTTGATAAAGAAAAAATATCGACCAAAGAGAAAAATGAAATTTACAAGCGAATCAGGTTTGTTACAGATGTTGAGAAATGTACCGGTGAAATAATTATCGAAGCCATTGTAGAAATTGAAGAAGCAAAAGTTTCGTTGTTTAACGAACTGGCAAAATATAATAATGAAGAAGTAATCTTTGCGACCAATACTTCTTCACTTTCGGTTTCTGCCATCCAGGAGAAAATAATTTTCCCTCAAAGAGTTGTGGGCATGCATTTTTTTAATCCTGCTTACATTATGAAACTGGTGGAAGTTGTAAAAGGAAACCAGACACGTGATGAAATAGCCAATATAATTTTTGATGTGTGCACGCAAATGGGCAAGGAACCGGTGATATGTAAAGACGCACCTGGTTTTATTGTAAACCGCATCGCCCGACACTACTATTTGGAATCTTTAAAAATTGTTGAAGAAGGCATCGCATCTTACGAAGATGTTGATACTATTTTAGAAGCAACCGGGTTTAAAATGGGACCGTTTCGATTAATGGATCTTATCGGCATGGATATTAATCTTGCCGTTTCGCAAAGCTTGTATCATGCATTTAATGAAGCTAAACGTTTTGAACCTTCGCCAATCCAGGTTGAAAAAGTAAAAAAAGGTGAACTGGGTAAAAAAACAGGAAAAGGCTTTTACGACTATTCTATCTAAAGAGATATAAATTTATTTTCCCTCAATTTATTTTTTATGTTGAAAGAAATTCCGAAACTTTATTAATGCAAGACGAAAGAGATTTACCCGAAAATATAATAGCCGGTAAAAATATTTTGGTAACCGGGGCAGCGGGGCTCGTAGGAAGCGAAGTAACAAAACAATTGCTTAATGAGGGTTACCTGGTAACAGCACTTTACCATTCGAATCCAATTACCATAACTCATCCTAATTTAATCATCAAACAATGCGACATCCTGGATACATCTTTACTGGAAGAAATTATGCAGGGTGTTACTCATGTTTATCATTGCGCCGCACTCATTTCCTTTGAACCAAAAGATAAGGACAAGCTCTTTAAAATAAATATTGAAGGAACGGAGAATGTTGTTAACGCCTGCATCAGCGCCAACATCGAAAAGCTAATTCATGTAAGCTCAGTATCAGCGTTGGGAAGAATAAGAAACGAAGAAGTGGTTACGGAACAAATGAACTGGACAGAAGAAACAAGCAATAGTAATTATGGTAAATCCAAATACCTGGGAGAGCTGGAAGTCTGGCGCGGGATTGGCGAGGGACTGCAGGCGGTAGTTGTAAATCCATCTACCGTTATTGGTGGTGATAACTGGGATAATGGTTCTACAGCATTATTCAAATCTGCATATAATGAATTCAAATATTATACAGAAGGAATTAACGGCTTCGTTGATGTAAGAGATGTTGCAAATGCAATGATTTTGTTAATGAACAGTAAAATATCCGGCCAACGTTTTATTTTGAATTCTGAAAATCTATCTTACAAAGCAATATTTTTTACAATGGCAAAATGTTTCGGAAAAAAACCGCCGCAAAAAAATGTGTCCCCTTTCCTTGCAGAAGTTGTGTGGAGAATGGAGGCAATAAAAAGTGCACTTACCGGAAAGAAACATTTGCTTACAAAAGAAACTGCACGGACATCAATGGCTTCGGTAAAATATGATAGCAGTAAAATTTTAGAGGCCCTTCCAACGTTTCAGTTTATACAAATTAATGAGGCTATCAATTGGACGTGTAAAAACCTGAAAGAAAAATATCATCTATAATTATTCGGCTAAAAAAATCCTATGACAAAAAAACTTTTTTTACCAACGCTCTTTTGTGTTGCAGGCATCTTAATTTTCAATAAATCCGGCTTTTCGCAGATTACTTATTACACAGTTAAGGGAAGGGTAATCGATAAGAATACGAAGGCGCCGCTCGCAGGTGCGTCGGTATTTGCACAAAACACAACCTTTGGTGAAGCCACTAATTCAGATGGTTATTTCACGCTTAAAATTCCCGGCGGTGGTTATTCGCTGATTGTAACCTTTACAGGCTATGAAACCGGCACGGCTCGTATCTCCAATACTTCCCTTCAAAATGATAGTCTTGATTTTGAACTAAGCCCGAAAGAAAAATCATTAGAAGAAGTTACGGTTGCTATTAGTACTGAAGTTAAAGATGGCTGGAAAAAATACGGTGAGTTTTTTACACAAAATTTTATCGGCCAATCAAAATTTGCCAGGCAATGTGTTATTAAAAATCCGGAAGTATTGCATTTTTATTTCAGTAAGAAAAGAAACCGTTTAAAGGTTTTGGCCAATGAACCTTTGATAGTAAATAATTTTGCATTGGGATACAATCTGAAATTTGCTATTGATTCATTTACGAATGAATATAATACCAACACCAATTTATTTATTGGGTATCCTCTTTTTGAAGAAATGCAGGGAACAGCCGAACAGCAGCAAACCTGGAAAGAGAACAGGAGCATCGCTTATAAAGGCTCCATGCTGCAACTTATGCGAAGTATCTATAACAAAACTTTGACACAGGATGGTTTTGAATTGCAATACATAGTTAAGAGCAGCGATAAGGAGTATCCTATACCGTTAGAAAATTTATACGCAGCCCTGAACTACGACAAGGATGATAGTACCAATACGGTTGAGTTTATGCCGAACCAAAATGAAGTGGCCGTAATTTATGATAATGCAAAACCTGATCAGTCTTACCTGGATACAGACCCATCTATAAAAAAGAATTTTCAATTATCAACGTTGCTTTTTGCTCCGGGTGAGCCAATCGATATAGAGCAAAACGGGTATTACTACGACCAGACGGATATAACTACTAACGGTTATCTGGCCTATAAAAAAATTGGGGATATGCTGCCGTATGATTATGTACCTGAATAACGTAGGATGTAAGAAGTACCATGTGCGATGTTGAAAGTTTCTATGGGGTTCAATAAGTATTAAAATGTAAGGCTGTTACATATTTACATCGTACATCCCGACATCGTACATTACTTTATTCCTTTCACTTTTTCCCAAATTTCAGGTAGCCGCTTTATAAGTACCAACTCCTTTCTTTTGCTAAAAAATTCCTGTATCGGAGTTCCCCAATAGGTTTTATTTCCTTCGATGCTTGAAGTAATTCCTGCTTGTCCCATTACAACTGCGTTATCGCCAATAGTAATTGTTTTATTTACGCCTACCTGTCCCCAAAGAACTACGCCGTCTCCTAAAGTGGTACCACCGGCAATGCCAACTTGTGCAGCGAGAATGCAATTTTTGCCAATTACTACCTCATGACCTATGTGCACCAGATTATCAAGCTTTGTTCCCATGCCAATTATTGTTGCATCGCTAACACCCCTGTCAATTGTACAATTGGCGCCGATTTCAACATCGTCCTCAATTATTACATTACCGCACGACGGCATTTTTTTATACCATGCGTTGCGGTTCTTTTTTGTGTTTAAGTAAAAAGCATCACATCCTATAACGGTGCCTGAATGAACTTCTACATTGTTGCCAATAACCGTGTAATCATATATCGAAACGTTAGGATGAATGATGCAGTTGTCGCCAACCACCACATGGTTTCCTAAAAAAACATTTGGCATAATGACTGTATTTTTTCCGGTAACAGCCGAATCGCTGATCATTTTGTCCGTTGATGCAAAGGGTCGGAAATGCTGAACAATCTTCGAGTAGGCCTCAAAGGGATCCTCCGTTATGAATAATGTTTTGCCAAGCGGGACAGCTGTTTTTTTATTGATGATAATAAATGTTGCATTACTGTTGAGGCAAGTATTATAATACTTTGGATGATCAACAAAAACAATATCGCCATCAGTTACTTTATGAATTTCATTGATGCCTGTTGCAAACGAATTTTCGTTACCCGCAATTTCTGCATTGATAAAACCCGCAATCCATTTGGCTGAAACCGGTGAAGGAAATTGCATAATTTTTTTTTAATAATCAAAGATAGAGCTTGTAAAATTTATGCGAAATGTACTTTTTGCTTGTTTTAGACTCAGAATATAAAAAAGAAAAATTTTTTTTGGAAGTCATTGTTAACAGGAAATATTGCAGGTAAGAAGAAATAAAAAAATAAAAGTCACGTTATTAATAGAGCAAAGATTTTAAATTTATAATTTATGATTCTTTGCAAAAGATGATGCAGACTGATTTGTACGGGGAGCAGATGATTTTAATTTCGTAGTTATTTTTTTTCAGGACGACAGGAAACGATATGGAAGCGAAATTTGAAAGACAAAATTGACGAGCCTTATCCACAACACAATTTTAAATGTTGATAAAAAAAACAATAAAATTTTTCCGTATCGAAAAAATTATTTTTAATATTGTGTAAGGAATTTATTCCTGTACTTACTAACCCATCCATATAACAAGGCCCGTTCAGAATTGACGGGCTTTATTATTTTTAATAATTCATCTGCTAATTTATTTATTGTATTTCTTAAATGCATTTTATTGTACCAGTATTTTGTTATTCATAAACCCTTTAATGTTCTTTCGCAGTTTACTTCACAGGATGGAAAGAAAACGCTGAAAGATTTTTTTGATGTTCCCTTAAACGTGTACCCTGTAGGTCGCCTGGATTATGATAGCGAAGGATTGCTCATACTTACCAACAATTCGTTTTTAAATAACTATCTTTTAAATCCTTTACATAATCATGAAAGAGAATATTGGGTGCAGGTAGAAGGAAATATTTCAGCCGAAGCAGTTACGCAAATTGAAAAGGGCATCGTAATAAACATTGGCGGAAAAATGTACCACACCAAAAAATGTCGTGCAGAAAAAATCTTGCAACCCGATCAAATTAAGGAACGAATCCCGCCGATCCGTTATAGAAAAAATATCCCGGAAAGCTGGCTGAAATTAATTTTGACTGAAGGCAAGAACCGGCAGGTGCGCAAAATGACTGCCCAGGTAGGTTTTCCAACGTTACGTTTAATTCGTTATCGAATAGAAAAAATTACAATAGATGATTTACAGCCGGGCGAAATGAAAATGCTATCTCACACAGAATTGTATAACTTGCTGCAAATTAAAAAAAGATAATCCTTATGTTAAAATCAATGACGGGCTTTGGCAGGGCTGAACAAACCGTAAACGATAAAACTTATTTGGTTGAAATAAAATCACTGAACGGAAAGCAATTCGAAATAAATTTAAAAATCCCCCCGCTGTTAAAACCTTATGAATTCGATGTACGTAGCCTCTTGCAGGAAAGTTTATTAAGAGGTACCATTGAATGTTTTATCACAATTAAGCAAAATGGAAGCGCAAAACCTGTGGTAATAAATACAGATCTTATTAAAGCGTATTACAGGCAAATTGAAGAGCTGGCAGCCGATTTAAAAATTGATACTAATTCTGTTTTGAGTGCACTACTGCGTCTACCCGAAGTAGTGACACCCAGCAATGAAGTGTTGGGAGAAAACGATTGGGCGGAATTAAAAAAAGTAATAGAAGCGGCCTTAAAAGAATTGAACTTCCATCGCGTAGATGAAGGATTGTCTTTAGAAAAAGAATTGATGTTCCGTATCCAAAATATTAATGACCAGGAAGAAGAGATATTAAAACTGGAACCAAAAAGGAAGCAAAGAATGAAGGCTGAGCTCATTCAGCTATTAGAAGAAAATGTGGGAAAGGAAAATTATGATGCAAACCGGATGGAACAGGAACTTATATTTTATATTGAAAAAATAGACATAAGAGAGGAGCAGGTTCGATTAAAAAACCACTGCGAATATTTTAAAACAATATTGAGTGATGGTGAAGAAGCCAAAGGCAAAAAACTGGCCTTCGTAATTCAGGAGATCGGGCGTGAGATTAATACGACCGGGTCAAAAGCATATGATTCTGATATTCAAAAGTGCGTTGTGCTCATGAAAGATGAACTTGAAAAAGCGAAGGAACAAATCTTTAACGTCCTGTAATTTCCCACCAACTCTCTATTAAGAAAACAAATTAGTTTTGCAAAAAAAATACTTGAAAAAAATTATATTAATACTGTTGCTTGCTTCAACTTTGGGTTCCTGTGCAAAGATTGATTTATTTGAAAAGCAGGTTGACATACCTTCTCAGCAATGGTATTATAATAACGTTCCATCATTTTCCTTTCAAATTACCGACACTTCATCTTTATATAATTTATTCATTGTTTTGCGCCACACGGATGCGTATGATTATAGTAACATCTGGCTGAGACTCGGTTCAAAAGCTCCGGGTGATACCATCCATTTTCAAAATATTAATCTGCCCCTGGCAACTGATGCTAACGGATGGGAAGGGACGGGGATAAACGATATTTTCGAAGTTCGAAAAAATATTACCGCCGGCCCGGTTCCCTTTAAGAAGCCCGGAACCTATACATTTTCCATATCGCAAATAATGCGTGAAAACCCATTAAGACATATTCTTAATGTTGGCTTACGAATTGAAAAAGTGAAGTAGTTGTGAACTGAAATTTTTTTAGACTTGATCTTTCTATTAAATTATAAGAAGGGGTTTAAATAAAAATTTTTTTGACGAGCATGACAAATAAAGAGGCACTTAAAAGCAAATTTAAAATAAAGAGGCCTTTAACGATTTATATTTTATATTGGTTTTTGCTTTCTTATATCTTAGCGGCGTTGTTCTTCTGGTTTGTGGTATTAAACAGGCAAAATTTGCAGCTTAGCCGATATCAACAGGACTTGATAGATGTGGATGATGTTATGCATGAGCAAAAGCAGCGTGAAATTTTAACTGAAAAAAATACTAATGCCGCGCAGTACATTGGCGAAGGAATAACCTTCATTATATTAATTGGAGCCGGAGCCATTTTTGTTTTCAGGGCTATAAACAGGCAGTTTATCCAGGCACAGCAACAGGAGAATTTAATGATGGCAATAACTCACGAACTAAAAACACCCATTGCTATAACGAAACTCAATCTTGAAACTTTACAGAAAAGATTGCTTAGTAATGAGCAGCGTCAAAAGCTAATTAGCGCCACCATACAGGAGGCTAACCGGCTGAATGCTCTTTGTAACAATATGCTTCTTACGAGCCAGATAGAAGCAGGAGGATATAAAATAATGCAGGAAAAAGTTGATCTTTCTAATCTTGTTAAGGAATGTGCACAGGATTTTATTGCCCGTTTCCCCAATAGAAAAATTGAAACGCAAATATCCGGGGAAGCCATAATTAATGGTGATCTGCTATTGTTGCAGTTGGCTGTTAACAATCTTTTAGATAATGCAATCAAATATTCCGGTAAAGAGGACATAGTTTTGCTAAAATTGTTTCAAAGTGCTAATGCAATCCATTTCCAGGTAATCGACGAAGGCCCCGGTATTTCCAACGAAGAGAAAGAGAATATTTTTGAAAAATATTATCGGGGAAGCCAGGGCAAAATTAAAGGTACCGGACTTGGACTTTACCTTACCAAGAAAATTGTGGAGGCGCATGATGGAACCATCAAAATAGAAAATAATCTTTTACGAGGTAGCATTTTTGAAATCGTATTAAAAGAATATAGACACTTTTCCAATTAAATCAAATCAAATACAATGCAAAAGAAACATTCTATTTTACTGGTTGAAGATGAAGAAAATTTACAGGATGCCCTGCGATTAAATTTTGAAATGGAAGGTTACGATGTAACTTCCGCTTACGATGGTGCAGAAGCATTAAAGGCAATTCACAGCGAGTACTTCGATCTTATTGTGCTTGACGTTATGTTACCCGAAATTGATGGTATTACAGTATGTGAAAACATAAGACTTTTCAATTCTGAAATTCCTATTCTCATCTTAAGTGCAAAAAACAGCAGCACCGATAGAGTAATGGGTTTACAAAAAGGAGCAGATGATTATCTTACAAAGCCTTTTGATCTTACCGAATTGTTGTTAAGGGTTAAAAAATTAATTAATAAAAGCAAGCTTATTTCTTCTAAAGCGTCGATAACGGAAGTATTTAATTTTGGCAAAAACAATATCAATTTTAAGGCACTGGAATGTAAAACCAAGGGCGGTGAAACGGTTGCCCTTACTAAAAAAGAAGCGATGCTTCTTAAATTGCTTATCGAAAATAAAAATGAAGTAGTTCCGCGTGAAAAAATTTTGCAAGCTGTTTGGGGTTATAATGTTTACCCAACAACAAGAACAGTTGACAATTTTATACTGAGCTTTAGAAAATATTTTGAAGAAGATAGCCGCAACCCGAAATACTTTCACTCAATAAGGGGCATTGGTTACAAGTTTACAGATAACTAACATACCTGTTTGTCGAGCAGGGAAACGACTTCCGACGCCTTTTCATATACTTCTTTCAGGTGCTGTACATTTGAGGCAGGTGCATATAAATTCAATTCTAAAGTATCCATAAGGCTCGTTAGTCTTAACGATGTTCCAAGGCCAACGTTGCACTTATCCATTTCTTCGTTTATTCTTTTCTTGTTTAGTTCTTCAGCAGGAACTTTGAATTTTGCAGACAAATACTTTTTTAAAGAAGCATCAAGAGTACTATAGAATGCTGAACTATTTTCTTTAACCAATTGTAGATGGGCATCTTCCAAAGGACTTTCCGGAATTACAAATGCCGGTTCTTCTTGTGGTGAATTCTCCCCGGGAACATCTACAGGTTCTGTCTTTACAACGGCAGGTTTTTTCTTTGATACATTTCTTTGAAATATCCAGAAGATAATACCCACCAAGGAAATAATACCCACAATAAAATATAAAGCATAAGTTTTTAAAACATCCGTTATAGTTGTTGGAGTTACCACTGTTTTATTTGTTACATAAGTGCTGTTGCCAACACCTTTACCTTTTGTAACGGTAATAATAAGTGGTTGGGTGAGTAGCGTTTTATAGCTTGCTAATGCAGGGTCAAAATAAGAAAACGAAATCGCCGGAATTGTGTAATTACCGGATTTAGAAACCGTAAATGGATAAATAAATGTTTTACTGCCCTTCATAGGAACAGCTAACTTATCTATCCCATCGGTCACTTTCGCATCATAACCATCTATACCTTGCGGCCAATTTATTTTAGGAGCATTAATCAACTGAATATTTCCTGCCCCACTTATTACAATTTTCAAATTACCCGCATCATCGGTTGTAATGCTATTTTTTTGCAACGATGATTGTATCGTAAAATTTCCAACAGTGCCTCTAAAATCGGCAGGTTTGTTTTCTTCAGGCAATGGCTTAACAACAATTTCAACTGGTTTGCTTTTTAGAATAACATGTTGTTGAACCACCGCATCGCCCGGAGTAGTGGCATCAGCAAAATTTTGCATCATATCAAAGAACATATCGCCTTGTTGCGCATTGGCATAATCCGCTTTTATAAAAGTAACCTTATTGTCCGCCACTAACGGGTCAAGGGTTATGGTTCCTGCCTGTAAAGGATACAATTGAACTTTTCTCAATGTATATACGTTAAAATCGCGGCCGTTATACTTTTCAATTCCCGACGAATTATTATTGTTTAGTTCCATCTCACTTACGGAAAATCCATTGAATGATGGCGCATCGGTGATGGTAGATTCCGAACGCAAGCGGGTATACAGCTTAAAAGAAGCAACTATTGGCTCGCCCACGTAGCAGCTAGTTTTGCTTACATCTAATTTTATAAAAAGATTCTTTTTTACTTTATCATTTACATTCTCGCCCTTCTTTAATATATAATCATCAAACTGGTGGGTCGCTGGTTCTGTTGGAAAATCGAAATTTAAGTTAGCGAACGGAGACATACTGCTACCTCCCAGGAGTGACAGTGGATTGGAATTACTGTTTGCGGTAGAAGGAGACGTGGCGGAAGAATTCGTAACTTGTATATTTAGGGAATTACTCTGAAATTCTTTTCCATCAGCCTTCGCTGTGGCTGGTCCTATCGTGTAATTACCTGGCGAGTTCGGCTTTAATATATATCCAATGGAAACATATTGATCAACTTTCCCGTTAATACTGGTCATACCACTTTCCTGGTTAGGGCCGCTTACTACAGAAAAATTTTTAAAAGAAGGGGGATTGATGCTTTCAACATTTGAAGCATGATCTACTTTAAACTGCACCTGCAGGTAATCATTTTTACCAATCTTTTTTTGAGGACATATTGCGGTAAAATTTGCCTGGGCAAAAGAAAAATTCTGCGTTGCGCCTGCAACACTAAAAACCAAAAACACTAAAAATTTGGCAAAGCCCTTTCGTAGATGTATACCCATGCGTTCCACAAATCAAGATGATGAACAAATTTACTCTATAATAAAGCTGAACAGAAGTTAAAAAATTCAAGTGCTGTTAAAAAATTTTTAAATAGCATCAGGGAAGATCTCCCAATTGTGGCCTGATAACGATATCCTCAACACATGCCTGCGGCGAAAGCAAAGACGCAGCAAAGATCATTTCCGTAACATCGTTTACTTCCATAATTCTTGCGGGATCAACACCACTACCCGCCCATGACGATGTGTAAACTGCGCCCGGATACACTGCTGTGACCTTAATATTAAAAGGCTTAAGTTCTTCCCGTAAATTTTTGCTAAAGCCCATCAACGCATATTTGCTAATGCTGTAAGAGCCCCCGTTTTTGTATGCAGCTAAAGAGGCGATCGAACACATATTGAAGATATGGCCTGATTTTTTTTCCATCATTTCGGGAAGAAAAGCCCTGGTAATATAATAAGCGCTGTACAAATTAACAGCGATCATTTCTTCAAGGGTTCCCTCTTTTTCGTTGTAGATACTTCCGGGTTTAAAGTCACCGGCATTATTAATCAAAATGTCAGGTATAACGCCCATTTTTTGTAGCCATTTTGTAAATTCTTCTGCAGAGCTTTTTAAGCTTAAATCGGTGGCAAAATACGCAACCAGGTTTCTTTTCGCTTCGTCGTTAATTTCTGATGCTGTTTTAGCGAGGTCATTTTCATTTCTTGCACATATAAATATTTTGTTGCCCGTAACAGCAAATTTAGTTGCGAGGGCTTTTCCCATACCTTTGCTACCACCTGTTATTACAATATTCATTATTTTATTTCGTTGAATTACAAATATGAGAGACAACAAATCTAATCAATCTGTGAAACCCACTTCTACGAAATACAAACATCTTTTTTTTGATCTTGATCACACCTTGTGGGATTTTGATGCAAATGCAAAAGAGTCGCTTGCGGAACTCTATGTTTTCTTTGAATTAGAGTCGAAATTTATCTCTCCATTCGAATATTTTTATACGACTTATTTAAAGCACAATGCCATATTGTGGGACAGGTTTGAAAAAGGATATATTACCAGTGAAGAATTGAAGTGGAAACGAATGTGGCGTACGCTCATTGATTTTAGAATTGGAGATGAAAAACTTGCGAAGGACATGAGCGCTAAATTTCTGGAGATACTTCCTACCAAGAAGAAAGTATTTGATTATGCTTTTGAGATCCTCGATTATTTAACCGGAAAAAATTATTCCATTCATCTTATTACTAACGGTTTCGAGAAGACGCAATGGAGCAAATTAAATAACTCGGACCTGGCAAAATATTTTACACATGTTATTACTTCCGAAACTTCAAACTCTATGAAGCCTCAAAAGGAAATATTCGACTATGCTTTAAAAAAAATAGATGGTAACGTGGAGGAATGTATTATGATTGGCGATAACCTTAATGCAGATATACAGGGAGCTTTAAATGCAGGAATGGATGCAATTTTTGTAAACCACGTCAAGGCAAACCATTCATTTAAGGCAACGCATACAGTCTATCATTTAAAAGAAATTGAATCGATTTTGTAAGGCCTCACCCCAACCCTTCTCCGGGAGACAGGCAGCAAGACTTGTATGCATGTCGCTTTAGATAAATTGCTTCTTTATAAATATTTTTAATATTCTTCTGCAACCTCTTCTCCTTTTGCCACAGGCACCAAAGTATCAATTGTTGCCAGGACGGTTACACCACCCTTTACTATTTGATTCAGCGTTACATTAAGTTCGGTACCAACCGGCAACAATACATCAACCCGGCTTCCAAATTTTATGAAACCCATTTCAGCCCCCTGTTCCACCAGCTGGCCAACCTTTAAGTAGTTGACGATACGTTTAGCGACAGCCCCGGCGATTTGTTTAACCAAAATAACGGCATTATCGCTTTTAATTACCACGGAATGCCGTTCATTTTCCGTGGATGATTTGGGATGCCATGCAACCAAATATTTCCCTTTGTGATATTGACTATATTCCACTTCGCCCGTCATGGGAATCCTGTTGAGATGCACATTAGCGGGACTCATAAATATAGAAACCTGGATACGCTTATCATGAAAATATTCAGTATCGGTAATTTCTTCTATTACTACAACTTTACCGTCTGCCGGGCATATCACCTGGTGATGAGCCACGGTAAAATTTCTATTAGGAGAGCGGAAAAATGAAATAATAAAAAGAAACATGACCAGGCTTACGCCAAAAACAATCCACGACACAACAGGCATTGATGCGCTAAAAAAATAAAAGAAAATAATGTTGACGGCTCCAAAAACCATTGCACTCAGCGCAATTGATTTATAGCCTTCTTTGTGAATGTTCATCCGGCAAGTTTAACCGCAAATATAAAAATTGAGCAGAAGAAAATGGCATTTTATTTATATCACCGCATAACAAAAAAGTAATATACAGCCACAAAAGTTGTTGCAACCAGCAAAGAATCGAACCTGTCTAAAAATCCGCCGTGGCCTGGCATTATTGTTCCGCTATCTTTCACGTTAGCCATTCGTTTTAATTTACTTTCCAGTAAATCTCCAAGCGTTCCAAAAATTGCGCAACACGTAGCAATTACCATCCAGTTCGTATAATTATAAAACCCTGATGCTTTACCGATGAGTGAAATAGTAATGATACAAAGTAATGCTCCGCCGATGGTGCCTTCCCAGGTTTTTTTGGGAGAAATTTTCGACAACGGAGTTTTACCGATGAATGATCCAACTATGTAAGCCATTGTATCATTAATCCATATTGAAAAAATAATTCCACAGGGAATTACTTTCAAAATAGCATTATCATACATAATATCGTTGCCCAGCCTCATGTACAACATTAAGGCGACAGGTAATGTTATGTACACCAAACCGGTGACACTTATTAATATATAGGAACCAGGATTAATCTTTTTTATAAGCTTCACAAACTCGTACCAGCAGCCAAAATGAATAACAATAAAAAGAACAGCGAAACTCCATTGATTCCATAATAAACCAATGAGCATTACAATTACAAAAACGGTTGCAGTTAGTGTACGTGTTTTAAAAGCTTTTGTATCCAGGGCCATTAAATAAAATTAAGATTGTTCTGCCGGCCATTTGGTAAAATCGAATTCATCATCGGGAAAGTCATCATCTTTAACTTTTGCTTTTTGTATTAAAGATATTTTTTTGAACTGCATAAACAAGTAATAAATCAAAACAAGTGCTACTACCCCAGCCCAAATAGGAAAATTTTCTTCAATATCTTTTTGGTCTTTGTTTCCGCCAAGCGTAAATACATAAAGAGCCGTGACTTGTAAACCATTATATAAAAAATGAAAGAGTGCCGAAAGCCAGATATTTTCGCTGTAATAAAATATTAAACCTAGAATAATGCCTAATGCAAAACGAACCAGGAAACCATAATAGGAAATGTGAACCAAACTAAAAACAATTGAAGTTATAATAATGGCGATCCAAGGGCCTTTAAACCATCGTGTTAAGATATTTTGTAAGCCTGCCCTGAAGCAAACTTCTTCAAAAATGCCTGGCAATAGTCCAATCATCACCAATGAAATAATGTATTTTGAAAATGAATTGATATTAATAAGAGCAGCTTCTTCAGCGGCTCTTGAATTTTCCATACCCTTAAACTTTGCGGCCCATTTTATGGGTATTGGAATTATTTTGTTTAGTTCTCCTAAAGCACCGGATAAAGGAAACGTAAGAAACAAGATAGCGAGTATAATGAAGACTTGTTTATAGTTAATATTTGAGCTAAACCCTATAAACCTGGCTGGCTTACGGTAGCTGATAAGCGCAGTAAAATATACCGGCAGGAAAAACATAAAAAAAGTTGAAACGCCTTGTATAGTCATAACCGCATTATAATATTCTGGCTTCAGCATATCGGTTTCCATGGCAAGAAGTGGCCTGCCCGTCATCCCAACCCATATAGCAACAGAAGCAATTCCGCCAATTATCAGCCCGGCCCCAACTAATCCCAGCAAAATTCCAAATTGGGCAGGAAAGGTTATACCTTTTGAATTTCTGTCGTTGATTTCCATCTCAAAATTTTAGTGCGTAAATTTACAGCTATTTAGGTATCACATATCAGTCATGAGGTATCAGTAACATATATCAAGAATCAAGTATCAGGTAATATGTCTTCAATAGGTAACATACAACTTCCCGATTTTCCTTTATTGCTGGCGCCGATGGAAGACGTCAGCGACCCGCCTTTTCGTGCCGTTTGTAAAGATAATGGCGCCCATCTTATGTATACTGAATTTATAAGCAGTGAAGGACTCATAAGAGATGCCATCAAAAGCCGTAAGAAACTGGATATATATGATTACGAAAAACCGGTAGGTATTCAAATTTTTGGTGGAGATGAGGAAAGCCTTTCACTGGCAGCTAAAATTGTTGATGCTACTAATCCTGATTTATTAGATATTAATTTTGGTTGTCCGGTAAAAAAGGTGGCTTGCCGCGGAGCAGGTGCCGGTGTTTTAAAAGACGTGCCCTTAATGGTGCGTTTAACCGACGCCGTTGTAAAGAGCACTTCACTCCCGGTAACGGTTAAAACGAGATTGGGTTGGGATGATAATACAAAAAATATAGAAGATGTTGCCGAGCGTCTGCAGGACGTGGGCATTAAAGCTTTGGCTATTCATGGGCGCACCCGAACGCAAATGTATAAAGGTGAAGCAGACTGGACGCTGATTGCTAAAGTGAAAGAGAATCCAAGAATTACGATTCCAATATTTGGCAATGGCGACATTGATTCTCCGCAAAAAGCTTTGGAGTATAAGAACCGTTACGGTGTTGACGGCATCATGATAGGCCGTGCTGCTATTGGCTATCCGTGGATATTTAAAGAAATAACTCACTTCGTAAAAACGGGCGAAATGCTTCCGCCTCCTACGGTTGAAGAACGGGTAGCTGTCTGTAAAAAGCATTTAATAAAATCTGTTGAATGGAAAGGTCCCATAGTTGGCATCAATGAAATGCGCAGGCATTATACCAACTATTTAAAGGGAATGCCCAATATAAAAGAATATCGTTTGAAGTTGGTGACGTTGAAAGAAGTTGATGAAATTTTGGAAGTTCTTGATGAAATTGTTGACCAATACAGAGGGTATGAATTTGCGAGATCGGTTATCGAATTGATTAATTATCATGAAAAATGTGCGGTGTAACTTGTCGGCACGGCGATAGCCGTCAGACAGGTTATACCAGCGGAATATCAAGCGGTGAAACTGAGGAAGAGAATACATTTAGCAGATTGCCATTTTCACTAACCAAATATTTATAAAAATTCCATTCAGGTTCTTTATTATTCCACCCGTTGTTGGCGTCATCACTTAACCATTGGTAAACCGGTTGTTTATTGTTTCCTTTTACATCATCTTTCTTAAAAAGCTGGAAGGTTACTCCATAATTTACTTTGCAGAATTCGGCAATTTCTTCATCGCTACCCGGCTCTTGTGCGCCAAAATTATTAGAAGGAAAGCCCAGAATTACGATGTCTTTATTTTGTTGGTGTAATTGTTCCAGTTCCGCATATTGAGGCGTGAAGCCGCATTGGCTGGCAAGATTTACGAGTAAAACTTTTTTGCCTCTATATTTTTCGAATGTAATTCTTTCGCCCGAATTAGTAATTGCGGATAATGAATAAAAGTCCAAGGGTGCTTTCTTATTTGATGTATTTGTTTCAGTTTCTATTCCCAGTCCTGTTAGTTTTGAAATTTTCATTTGGATTGGATAAAGAGATGTTATTAGCTTTTTGAGCAGCGCCATAAATTGAAGCCTGTTTGTAAAAATGATATAACAAATAAATCCATCGAAAGTTCTTTAAAAATAATACAATTCATCATCGCCATATCATTAAAACTAAGCATGAGCCGGATTCGTAACAGGCTAATGAAAAAATAATTTCTATTTTATCTTTTCAAGACTACCAAGATGGGTGTTTTTAAAACTGTCTTCATATTTTAAACCGTAACCCCAGATTCTGTCGAATGATGCATGAGCAAATAACAGGATACCAATAGAAGTTGCAACATCATTATGGAACACATAGCCTGCGGCCGCGATAGCTAACGCCAATCCTTTATGATGAAAAAGATTATAAATGAATGCGCCAACCTTTGTATCAATGAGATATCCAAGCATACCAATATCCGGAGTAAAGAATAAAATGATCCAAAGCCAGATAGGTAAGCCGAGATTATAGATAGTTAAAAAGTAAATGGCAATTGCTGTCATGGAAAAAGCGTTTCAAAATACTTGTCGTGGTTATTTATTGTAGTTATTTAGGATGGAGTTAAAATCGCTCATATCTGTTACATTTGTTCGCCTTGCTACTTTAATCCTAAAGAAATTAACAACAACTAAATAAACATGGATGATGAGCATTTTATGAAACAGGCGCTGAGAGAAGCGCAGCGTGCATTTGATGCCGACGAAGTGCCTATTGGAGCCGTAATAGTAATGAATGGTAAAATAATCGGCCGGGGGTATAACCAGGTTGAAATGCTGAAAGATGCCACGGCGCATGCAGAAATTATCGCACTCACTTCTGCCTTCAATTATTTAGGTGCCAAATATTTACCGGAAGCTACCATGTACGTTACCATTGAACCCTGCGCCATGTGTTGTGGGGCTTTGTACTGGAGTAAAATAGGGAAATTGGTTTATGGTGCCAATGATGAGAAGCATGGAGGACTCTCTAAAGTGGCGCTTCATCCTAAAACGGAAATTATTGGCAACATTTATGCGGCAGATTGTATGTCAATGATG
>NZ_JBMQQG010000093.1:0-16938 GCF_057362405.1 Ginsengibacter sp. | reverse complement strand
CATTAGCTTGATAAGTAAATACCGCGCCGGCAAGCACTAAAGCAAAAACAACAAGATTAAAACTGTGTTGACCTTTAAAAGTGAAGTCTTTAATTTTTCCGTTCAACTTACCCCACGCGATCATGCTGCCAGCAAAAGAAACGCTGCCGATAATAGTTCCCGCAATAATTGCAAGGTAATGCCCGAGAGGAACTACACCCGAAAAGAATGTTGCATCCAGCATTTTATTAGTCCGGAACAAATAATCGAACTCTACTATAGAAATTAAAGAAGCACATGCTCCGCCCATTCCATTAAAAAAGCTTACCAGTTCGGGCATTGCGGTCATCTTCACTTTCTTTGCTGCAAGCGTGCCGATAACAATTCCAATAATAATGGCTGAAAATATCCAGGGATAATTTCCTAATTTTTTTCCGTCATTATCATATAAAAAAATAGTTCCGAGAATGGCGATGATCATACCTCCTGCGGCGATAAGATTTCCCCTTCTTGCTGTTGCCGGATTAGACAACATTTTTAATCCAAGAATAAAAGTCACCGAAGCAACGAGATACCAAATTGATAAAATGGCCGACATTTATTGGTTAAGTAGTTTAATAGTTCACGAATTTTAATTAATTATAAATTGACTCCGATAGTTTTGTCTTCTTCGAAATAAGTTTCATTTCTTCTTTTTAAACATCTCTAGCATTCTGTCGGTAACTACAAAGCCTCCCACTACATTTAATGTTCCTAGTACAACGGCTAAAAATCCTAAAATGAGCGCCAAATAATTTCCGCTTTCTGCCTTACCCATTACTATTATAGCGCCAATAATTACAACACCATGAATTGCGTTGGCACCACTCATCAGGGGTGTATGCAGTACACTTGGCACCCTTCCAATGACTTCAATACCTAAAAATATCATTAGAATTACTATATAAACTGCTTCTATATTTTCGTGTAAAAAATTAATAACCGATTGCATAAAAAAAATTAATTAGTTTTCAAATTGGCTACCCGCTCATTTACTATTTTACCATTATGAGTAATGCAGGTTCCTTTTACCAGGTCATCATCAAAATCTAAATTCAGTTTTCCTTCTTTATCTATAATCAACTGCAAAAAATTAATGATATTTTTTCCATAAAGTTTACTGGCATCAGAAGGCATGGTTGCCGGAAGGTTTGAATCGCCGACAATACTTACTCCATAATATTTAACTGTTTTCTCATTTTTCGTTGATGAAGTGTTTCCTCCTGTGGCTGCCGCCAAATCAATTACTACCGATCCGTCTTTCATTGATTTCAGCATTTCATCAGTAATTAAAATCGGCGCCTTCTTGCCGGGTATTTGTGCTGTTGTGATTATGATATCAGACTTGGCAACACTTTCGGCAATTTTCATTTTTTGTCGTTGCAAAAATTCTTCTGATTGTACCACTGCATACCCTCCCGCTGTGCTGGAATCTGCCGCCCCTTCCACTTCTACAAATTTTGCACCCAGGCTCATCACCTCTTCTTTAACAGCCGGCCTTGTATCAAAGACTTCAACAATGGCACCTAATCTTCTTGCAGTTGCAATTGCCTGTAGACCCGCAACCCCGGCCCCAAGAACTAAAACTTTTGCCGGAGGAATACTACCTGCAGCTGTCATAAACATGGGAAAATATTTAGGGAACATGTTGGCAGCGAGCAATACAGCTTTGTAACCCGCAATATTCGCCTGGCTACTCAACACGTCCATACTTTGTGCACGGGTAGTACGCGGAATCATGTCTATACTAAACGTGGTAACCCTTTTTTCTGCAAGCGTTTGCATTACGTTAGCGTTATACAAAGGCTGATAATTGCCGAGAAGAATTTTAGATTGAATTAAAGCAATACAGCCTGCTGATGGAATATTAATAGACAATATGATGTTGGAAATATTTAAAACATCTTCTTTCGAAACCACCTTTGCGCCTGCTTCCGCGTATTTTTGATCTGAAGCAAATGCATTGGCACCTGCGCCAATTTCAATCAAAACATCCACATTTAATTTTTTGAAAAGCGCTATATGTTCGGGTAAAATTGAGACTCGGGTTTCGGGTGAGGGTTCTTTTAAAACACCAATGATCATAGTATAAAATATGCGTCTAAGGTATCGAAAATTTAAAACCTTATTGTAAAATGTTGCTTTACTTTAAAATCAGGATTAAAAAAAACAAGGCCGACAAAAAAAAGATCGATGGTTAATGTCACAGCATCATGCTCCTGTATTTGCTTCCATGCTTCTTCCATTTCGCTACTCCAATGTATATCGTCAAAAATAAAAATGGAAGTATCGGTTGATTTTTTTAATAAGTTTAAAAAATAATCAAGCGTTGCGTCCCTTTTATGATTCCCGTCAATAAAAGCCAGGTCGACCTTCTCCATTTTTTGTAAGGCTTCAAAAAAAGTCTCATTGAAATTACCTTCAATTAGATTAATATTTTGCATGTTAGCCTCGGCAAAATTATGCCTGGCAATCCTGGCTATTTCCTTCGAACCTTCAAAAGTAATAATGTCGGCATTCTTATTTCCGCTTGCGATATAACAAGTAGTAATTCCAAAAGATGTTCCTAATTCTATAATACTTTTTGGCTGGTAATATTTCACCATTCTATAAAGAAAACTGGCAAATTTTTTATTTTTTAAAGAAGACTTTGCGATGGCGCTCACTTTCCTCGTCTTAAAAGGAATCACAGCCGAGCCTGCACCAAAATCTTCTACTTCTATGGTTGAACCATTTTCAAGAAGTTTTTTTCGAAGAGATTCAATTTGTTTATAGCAATCGTATTCTTTAGTATCCTTTAAAACATGAATAATAAAATCAAAAACAAAAGGGGAATGCACACCATGCCCCTTGCCATTTTGGGCATTGAAATAATATTTAAAATATTTTTTTGCGATTTGAAATGAGGAATACATCCTGGATTATTTAAGAAGCGTCAGCAGTCTTTTCCCATACTTCGAATGTGTAAGGATAATTATTTTTTTCATCCGCAGGAAATGATTGTGCACTCACCAGCTTCCAAATCTTTTTATTTATTTCAGGATAATAAGTATCGCCTTCTATCGTGGCATGCACTCTTGTTAAATAAATTCTCGAAACGATATCTATGGTTTGTTTAAAAATTTCGCCTCCACCTATTATAAAAATTTCTTTGGCATCACTTTCTTTCGCTTTTTCAATTGCATCTTGAATATTATTAAATACAAAGGCATCCCGCGGATGAAAATCTGTTCTTTTGGTTACCACAATATTAATACGGCCAGGCAGTGATTCCTTTAATGCGTCGTAACTTTTTCGGCCCATAATCACAGGCATTCCCCAGGTTTTGTTTTTAAAGTATTTAAAATCATTAGGCAAATGCCACGGCATATCGCCGTCGGCGCCAATAACATTATTTTCTGAAGCAGCTACAATGTGTGAAAGCATTCTTAGGTTAATTGGTTTGTAAGTTAATTGGTTTATAAGTTAACTAGTTATCAGTAAATCGGTCTATTATCATTTGACCTCGTCTTTTGGGACTTTGCCACAAACTTTATAATTGCATTTAGCATAATAAGAATTTTATTGCAGGTTTCGATTAATGAATTACAAATTGCAGGCTCAATGATCTTTCTTCTTAAACATTTCGATAACCACGATTTTGCTTCCTGAATTGAACCGCGGGAATAAAAATAAAACTGTTTACTTTCTTTGTAATAATAGCGTCCATAACCTTCTGCTATATTTGCTGAGATGGAATCTGCGGCTCTTACCAATTGTTTTCCTATTGTATCTTTTTTAAAATAATCCCAATTGGTAACTATATCCCAAATTTCATCAGAGAATATCTCAGCAATATTATAGACTTCCAATTTTTCCAAGGTAAACTCCATGATAGATAATTTAATTGGTGGTATCATAAAGACCGTTACTATTTAACCAATAAACTAATTGACCACTCAACTTTTCTAAACAGCCACCGGCGCCTTAATTGCCGGATGAGATTGATAATTTATCAATTCAAAATCTTCATAATTGAAATTGAAGATATTGTTTACTTCATGATTTATTTTCATTTCGGGAAGTGGAAATGGTTTTCTCGTAAGCTGCAATTCTGCCTGCTCAAAATGATTTTTATATAAATGCACATCACCAAATGAATGAACAAACTCACCCAAATCCATATCACATACCTGTGCAATCATCATGGTGAGTAATGCATAAGAAGCAATATTAAATGGAACTCCAAGAAATACATCGGCGCTGCGCTGGTATAATTGGCAAGATAATTTTCTGCGACCGTTATCACCCGGCGGCGAAGTATAAAACTGGAACAAACAATGACAGGGCATCAAATGCATCTCGGGCAAGTCTGCGACATTCCAGGCGCTAATAATCATTCTCCTGCTATCAGGATTTGTTTTTAATTGGTGAATCAATTCACTTACCTGGTCAATTACTTTACCGTCTGCTCCTTCCCAACTTCGCCATTGTTTACCGTATACGGGTCCTAAATCTCCATTTTCATCTGCCCATTCATCCCAGATTTTTACGCCATTTTCTTTCAGGTACTTAATATTAGTATCGCCTTTTAAAAACCAGAGTAATTCATAGATAATGCTTTTTAAATGCAGTTTTTTTGTAGTAACCAAAGGAAATCCCTGGTTAAGATCAAATCGCATTTGGTAGCCGAATAAACTTCGTGTACCCGTTCCTGTACGGTCACTTTTATCGGCTCCTTCATTAATTATTTTTTGTAAAAGTTGAAGATATTGTTGCATGTGCGCAAGTTAATTAAAACCTCACAGGTTTTGAAAACCTGGGATGTTTACCATTTTTGTTGATCAAAGAATCTACTGATGAATGGCTGCGGGATGGAAGCGGTATCCTTTAGCGAAGCTAAAGATATAAGCGAACAGCCCGATCTATTGCCGAATAAAGAACTAATGACCAGAGCCCCGAATTTTTCGGTCCCGAAGCAAACCAATCAAAACCGCAAACTATCTTATCTTTGCAGGTCACACTAAAAAGATGAGTAAAAAAGGTAAAGTTTTGATGGCCATGAGCGGCGGTATTGATAGTACCGTGGCTGCTCTTATGCTTCATCACGAAGGATATGAAGTTGTGGGAATTACTATGAAAACATGGGATTACGCGACCAGTAGTGGCAATAATAACAAGGAAACCGGGTGTTGTAATTTAGATAGTTTTAACGATGCCCGGGCCGCTGCCGTGCAACATGGTTTTCCACATTTTATTTTAGACATTCGCGAAGAATTTGGCGATTTCGTTATCGACAATTTTGTTGAAGAATACATAGCCGGGCGCACGCCCAATCCGTGTGTGATGTGCAACACGCATATTAAATGGCGGGCATTGTTGAAAAGGGCAAATGTATTGGGATGCGACTACATTGCTACAGGCCACTATGCGCAAATTCACCAGCACAATAATGGAAGATATTTTATAAGAAAAGGCATTGATGAAACCAAGGACCAGAGTTATGTACTTTGGGGCCTACAGCAGGATTTACTGAGTCGTACCCTTTTGCCATTAGGCACTTACCGTAAAACTGAAATAAGGCAAATGGCTCAGGATTTTGGATATCCTGAACTCGCAAAAAAAAGTGAGAGTTATGAAATTTGCTTTGTGCCCGACAATGATTATCGCGGATTTTTGAAAAGAAAACTTCCCGACCTGGAAGAAAAGGTGTCCGGAGGTTTTTTTGTTGACCAGTCTGGTAAAATTCTGGGGCCGCATAAGGGTTATCCATTTTATACCGTTGGCCAACGCAAAGGCCTTGATATAGCATTGGGCAAACCAGCATTTGTTACGGCTATTATCCCGGAAACTAATACCATAGTTTTAGGCGACGAAGATGACCTGAGAAAGAACGATATGCAGGTTTCCGGAATTAATTGGATAAAGTACGACGGCATTACTGACGGCATGGAAACTGTTACGAAAATCAGGTACAAAGATAAAGGTGCACTTTCCAGTCTTTTTTTATACGAAAAGGGTGTAAATGTCCGTTTCTATGAAGATGTAAAGGGCATTGCTCCGGGACAAAGTGCGGTGTTTTATGAAGGAGACGATGTTATCGGTGGAGGAATTATTCAAAGAAGCTAGATAATAAAATCCAACAAGCAGCCTTTTAACAGTTCAAATATTCTTTTTTGTATTATTTAAAGCAATATTTTAATCATCTCCCCATATGACTAAATATTTTATTGGATTGTCTTTTATTTCTCTTTTTTTTATTTCGTGCAAAAAAGAAAACGCCAATTTCAAGTCCGAATCTATAAATGATTATTTTCCACTACAGGTTGGGAAATATATTACTTATAACCTGGATTCAACTCTATTTATAAATTTTGGCAAAAAGGATACTATTGTTAGTTACCAGGCGCAGGACAGAGTTGATGCACAAATAACCGACAATCTCGGCAGGCCAGCTTATCGTATTATCCGTTATATTCGAAAAGATAGTTCAGAAGATTGGGTGCCGAATAACACGTTCATGGCAGTTTCTTCTTTCAACTCACTTGAATATGTCGAAAATAATCTTCGATTTTTGAAATTGGAAGTTCCTATTAAACAGGATTTTTCGTGGAAGGGAAACTCTTATATTGATACATATTCAATTAATTCTGACCAACAGTTTCTCGATGACTGGGATTATATTTATGATAGTGTAGACGTTCCGCTAACTATTAATTCACTAAATTTTGACAGCACAATAAAGGTGTTTGAGAGAGATGAATACGAGGGCGACAACCCGGTAGGCCCGGCAACTTTATATGCTTATAAAAACTACGCTTTTGAAAAGTACGCAAAAGGAGTTGGATTAATTTCCCGGGAATTTATACACTGGGAATACCAGGGATGTGTTTGTCCCGAGCATGGTTACACAGGCTATGGAGTAACGCTCAGTATCATCGATCACAATTAGGGTGGTGAAATACTTTAGCAGGAGCTTTAATATTATTTTGCAAATAATGATTTGCTTCCATTTGTTCTTATGAAAAAATATTATTTTCTATTTTTTTGTTTTGCCCTGGGTGTATACAATTCGAATGCACAATTTATAAAATATATAGTAAGGTTTAAAGATAAAGCCGGCACACCCTTTACGATAGATAAACCATCTGCCTACCTTTCGGCAAAAGCTATTGCGAGAAGAACACGGCAAAAGATCGCTAT
This sequence comes from Ginsengibacter sp., assembly GCF_057362405.1. Taxonomy (NCBI): domain Bacteria; kingdom Pseudomonadati; phylum Bacteroidota; class Chitinophagia; order Chitinophagales; family Chitinophagaceae; genus Ginsengibacter; species Ginsengibacter sp. The sequence continues at coordinate 9,738 of NZ_JBMQQG010000093.1, read as the reverse complement.
AGATGAAACGGATTTACCTATTACACCCCGTTATATTGATAGTGTTCGGTTAGCCGGCACTGTTACAATTCTTAACGAGTCGAAATGGCTTAACCAGATTGATATTGCAACTACCGACTCCGCTGCGCTTGTAAAAATAAATAATTTCCCTTTCGTGATAGCAGCACAGCCAGTTCAAAAACCAGTAAGTGTTAATAATACTGGCAATAACAAATTCAATGAACAAATAGATTCTATTACAACTCTGCAGGGAAACAATAATATCCAGGATTTTTATAGTTATGGAAATTCATATGCCCAGATCCACATTCACAACGGAGAATATGTACATGACAAAGGATTTCATGGCGAAGGCATGTCGGTAGCAATACTTGACGCCGGTTTTTATCATTACCTCAGTTTGCCGGCTTTTGATAGTGTGATAAACAATAACCAGGTAAAAGAAACCTATGACTATGTTGCTAACGAGGTAAGCGTAAACGAAGATTATTTTCATGGTATGATGTGTTTTTCAATTATGGCGGGTAATATTCCCGGCCAGCTTGTTGGCAGCTGCCCCAAAGCAAATTATTATTTATATAGAACCGAAGATGTGTATTCCGAGTCACCGAACGAGGAACAAAACTGGGCCGCCGCAGCCGAAAGAGCCGACAGTCTCGGGGTAGATGTTATATCAACTTCATTGGGGTATAATCAATTTGACAATCCCATCTTCAATCATGCTTATGCCGACATGAATGGTCATACAACCATTTCTGCAAGAGCAGCAGACTTTGCTGCAAAAAAAGGAATGATCGTGGTTGTAGCAGCAGGTAATGAAGGAACTAGCACGTGGCATTTTATAACTACGCCTGCAGATGCAGACAGCATTCTTGCCGTCGGTGCAGTCAATACTTCCGGAGTCATTGGTAGCTTTAGCAGCTACGGCCCTTCAAGCGACGGAAGAGTTAAACCAGAAGTAGCATCTGTAGGTGTTGGTACCGCTTTATCATCTACAACCGGTACAATCATAACCGGAAATGGAACCTCCTTTGCTACGCCAAATATGGCTGGCCTCATAACATGCCTGTGGCAGGCCTTTCCTGACTTTACCAATATGGAAATTATCCATACGGTTGAGAAAAGCAGTAGTATTTACACCGCACCAGATGATCGTATTGGATATGGCATCCCGAATTTTCAAATTGCCTACGATGATCTGGCTCAACAGCGATCTTTAAGAAACATCAATACAATATTGGGAAGCAGTTGGATTAAGGTTTATCCAAATCCGTTCAGCGATCATTTCAATGTGGCTATTAAACCACCGCATACTGCTAACGGAATTTTCAGGCTGTATGATGCTGCGGGAAGATTATATTTTACTCAACAAGTGCCTTTGCAGGCAGGGCAGGAGCAGGTTATACCGTTCAATAATATACAGCCTTTGCAACATGGCTTATTTACGCTACGGTTTAGTGATGGCCAAAGTAAAGAAAGCTTTAAAGTTATTGCCCAATAAATTGAGTGTTATCAATAGCTTTTGTCAGCAATGCAACAAATAAATTATCTGCCTGCATTTCGAATCCTTTCAGGTACTCAGATTTAATCAAATTCAGTTTATACTTTTCCCTTAAGAATTCTACATTTTCCTCGTTCTCTTTTTTGAAAACTGAACAGGTAATATATAAGAGATAACCATTGTTCTTTAAATAAGGTAAAACATTATTTATGATTCTCCTTTGAAGCAAAGCATATTCTTCTATCTCATTCTCCTTAAAAAAAAGTAACCTTTCCGGAGTTCTCGCCCATGTTCCTGAACCCGTGCAGGGTACATCGGCAATTATTATATCAAATGATTCAGTTAGTCTTACCGGTAGTTTTTCCAGGTCTGCCTCAATTAATTTATTATCTTTTATACCTGCTTTTGCAAAACGCAATTTTAAATTTTCAAGAATTTCTTTTCGTTTATCGCTAACCGTCAAACGAACCTTCTTAAAAAGATCGAAGGCAAGAATTGACTTACCACCACTTCCTGCACAGCAATCCCAAATTGATAATTCAGCATTACTTTTAGTCGGTAATGGTCTAAGCAGGTCTAATGTTTTTTGAGAATTCAAATCCTGCACCACTGCCTCTTCATCTATCGCAATCACACTACTTATTTTTTCATTATTGGAAAATGCAATACAGTTCTCTTCCAACTCTGTAAATGAAAATCCCGACTGTTTTATCTTATTGAGCACCTTGTTTTTGAATCCCGGTCGTATTCTTATAAATATTTTTGGCTGAATTAAAAATGAACAATTGAATTGCTCGGGATTTATTTCATTGCTTAATTCATTCATGAAAGGAAATAGCTTGTCAACCGAGAATTTTTCTTCCGCTATTTTAAGTTTATCGTCTAATGGTAGTGAAATTGAATTATTCCATTCGGGTTTATAAAGCTGGAGTAAGGCAGAAGGTTTGGTTTCGCATAAAAAAGTTGCCAGGAAGAATTTTTGATTCGGATCTTCATGTATACTAACTCCAAAGCCTAAGCGAAAAAAATTGTAGCATAAAGAAGTGATCAATTTTCTATCCCTTGATCCGTGCTTTTTATTTAAAGAAAAATATTTTTTTAAGAAAATGTTGAAAGGCAGTTGTCCGGTGTACGAAGTAAGAATAGCAACAGCGTATTGTAAATATCGCTGAGAATGATTGTTGTCTTTTGCAGAAGGTATTTCTTTTCCGCTTATTTGCATCAGCTTTATTTTATTACGATCGGATAAACTTAAAGCTCAAGTAAAGCTTTTACGGGATCTTTCCCAAATAAAAGCTGGGCGGGGTTTTCAAGCATCTCCTTAACACGAACAAGAAAGCTTACGGACTCGCGTCCATCGATGATACGATGATCGTAACTTACTGCCACATACATCATGGGCCTTACAACAACCTGGCCTTTTACAGCAACCGGACGCTCCACAATGTTATGCATTCCTAATATGGCACTTTGCGGAATATTTATGATCGGTGTGCTCATCAGTGAGCCAAAAATTCCACCGTTAGTGATTGTAAATGTTCCTCCGGTCATTTCTTCAATAGTAAGCTTGCTTTCTTTTGCTTTAGTAGCTAATTGAACGACTTCCTTTTCTATTTCGGCCATGCTAAGACTTTCGGCATTTCTTATTACCGGCACTACAAGCCCCTTGGGCGAAGAAACAGCAATAGATATATCGCAATAATCATGATAAACAATATTGTCACCGTCAATGCTTGCGTTTACAGAGGGCCATTCCTGCAAAGCAAAACAACATGCCTTTGTAAAAAAACTCATAAAGCCAAGGTTCACTTCATGCTTCTTTTTAAAAACTTCTTTATACTTAGTTCTAAAATCCATTATTGATGTCATGTCCACTTCGTTAAAAGTGGTAAGCATGGCTGTAGTGTTTTTTGCTTCAACAAGCCTGCGACTAATTGTTCTTCGCAAGTTGCTCATTTTCTCAGCCTTCTCTTCTCGGCCGAATAGTTGCTTACCCACGGCCCGACCCGGATTCATTAACGCCTCAAGAACATCATGCTTCAGAATTCGCCCATTCGATCCTGAAGGTGTAACTTTTTTCACATCTACCTTGTTATCTGCTAACATTGCCGCAGCAACCGGAGTTGCTTTCACCTCTTTGGAAATTGGCGGCAGAGATTTCTCCTCTTCTTGTTTTATTTCTTTATTTCCGGATTCTTCCTTGATAGTTGTTTTCGCTTGGTTATTTTTTGAAATCGCCTTTTCGGCCTCTGAGACTTTGGGGGCAGAAACTGGTTTTTCTGCTGTATCGTCAATTGTTGAAACAATATCCCCAATTTTTAATGTATCGTTTTCTTTAGCAATAGTATGCAAAACACCTGCTTTCTCCGCATTAATTTCGAATGTTGCTTTTTCACTTTCCAGTTCTGCAATTACTTCATCCCTATCCACCCAATCCCCATCATTTTTTATCCACTTAGTAAGTGTTACTTCATTGATGCTTTCACCCACTGAAGGCACTTTAATTTCTATCGACATGTGTTATTTTTAAGAATTACAAACCTAAGCTAAAATAAGAAATAGTCAAAGGTAGCCGAATCACAAAGAGAAGGCGGTTTCAAGTATACCCTCCTGTTCCTTTGCATGAACTTTAGAAAAGCCGGAAGCCGTGGCTGCACTTGCAGGCCTGCTTATAATACCATAATTTATAGAAGTAAGGTTCATGCGCAGATATGAAGCAGCGCCCATATTCAACGGCTCTTCCTGCGTCCAATACCAGATTGCTTTGCTATACTTTTGATATAATTTTTCAATTTGTTTTGCAGGTAAAGGATATAACTGTTCCACTCTTATTAATGCAACATCGTTTCTGTTATCTTTTTCTTTTTTCTCTAATAAATCAAAATAAATTTTGCCGCTGCAAAACAATACCTTGGTAATATCGGATGCATTATTTACGGATGAGTCATCTACAACTTCTTTAAACCCACCCGATGTAAATTCTTCTATGGCACTATAACTTTTGGGATGCCTTAAATTTGCTTTCGGAGAAAAATTAATTAATGGCTTCCTAAATGGCCATGTGATTTGCCGCCGGAGACAATGAAACAAATTTGCCGCCGTTGTAATATTGGTTACAACCATATTCAACTCCGCACACATTTGCAAATATCTTTCTATTCTTCCGCTGCTGTGTTCCGGGCCCTGCCCTTCATAACCGTGAGGTAATAATAAAACAACGCCATTCATCCTTCTCCACTTTTGCTCCGAACATGAAATAAATTGATCTATGATAGTTTGCGCTCCATTTGCAAAGTCACCAAATTGCGCCTCCCAGATTACGAGGGAATTTGGATTAGCCATAGAGTAACCATATTCAAAACCTAAAACTGCATATTCACTCAATAGGGAATTGTATATTCTGAAATGGCCTTGTTTTTCGGCAACATGACTTAAACGATTATAATATTCGTCTGTATTTTCATCTCTTAAAATTGCGTGTCTGTGGCTGAAGGTACCTCTTTTCACATCCTGGCCGCTCATACGTACATCCCTTCCGTCCTGTAAGATGCTTGCATAAGATAGCAGTTCGCCGGTAGCCCAATCAAACTTTCCGTCAACTTCGTAGAGTTTCACTTTATCCTGGAGTATTTTTTCAACTTTCCTAAGCGGCTTAAAACCTTCAGGCAATTTCATTATGGCATTAAACAATTTTTCAACTTCCGATTTTGAAATTGCGGTTATAGGAGACTGATCAAAATCTTCTTTGGTTGCACGTCGTAAATTCTGCCACCATAATTCCGGAGTTTGATAATTATAAGGTAAAGGGTTTTGTTTTATTTCGTCTAACCGTTCCTGTAAGTCGGCCCAATATTTCTTTTCCATTGCCTTGGCAAGTTCTGCAGTAGCTTCATCGCCCTGTTCCATCAGCCATTTTATATATACTTCACGAGGGTTAGGCTGTTTGTCAATAATGGCATATAAGCCCGGCTGTGTAAATTTAGGATCATCTCCTTCATTATGACCATGCTTGCGATAGCAAACCATATCAACGAAAATATCACTGTTAAATTCCTGCCGGTAGCGGGTTGCAATTCGGGCAGTCTTTACTACTGCTTCCACATCATCCCCATTTACGTGAAACACCGGCGCCTGAACCATTGCCGCAACGGAAGTACAATAATCTGCCGTACGTGCATCATCGAAATCTGTTGTAAACCCTATTTGATTATTGATCACAAAATGCAAAGTCCCCCCGGTGTAATATCCCGGAAGACCGCTCATCTGCAAAACCTCATATACGATTCCCTGTCCCGCAAGGGAAGAATCTCCATGAATGAGAATTGGCAATATCTTGTCGTAATCACTGTCGTAGATTACATCTGCCTTGCTTCTTGCAAATCCTACAACAACAGGATCTACTGCTTCTAAGTGCGATGGATTGGGAGCCAGTTTAAGATGAATTTTATTACCTGAATCCGTTTCGATCTCACTACTGTATCCCATGTGATATTTTACATCACCGCTACCCATTGTTGTATCAGGTATGGAATTTCCCTCAAACTCAGTGAAAATTTGCTCATACGTTTTGCCAAGAATATTTGCGAGAACATTAAGTCTTCCGCGATGAGCCATACCTATTACTACTTCCCGCACCGTATTTTCAGAAGCCGTATTAATAATCTCGTTTAAAGCGGGAATAGTGCTCTCTCCCCCTTCCAATGAAAATCTTTTTTGGCCGACATACTTTGTATGCAAAAACTTTTCGAACATTACGCCTTCGTTCAATTTTTGAAGAACCTGCTTCTTTTTTTCAATAGGCAAAGGATTGGTAAATCCATGTTCCATTTCATTAGTAAGCCAGTCAATTTTTTTCTGATTGCTTATGTATTTAAATTCAATACCTACATGAGATGCATAACAGGCTTGTAAATGGCCGAGAATATTGCGTAAAGTTGTTGCCCCCAAACCAATCAAATTTCCGGCTTCAAAAGTGGCATCCAGATCATTTTGAGTTAACCCAAAAAAACCGAGATCAAGATTTGCACCCCGATCCTTACGTGGACGAATAGGATTTGTTTTTGCTATTAAATGTCCTTTGTTGCGATATCCAAGAATCAGGCGATAAACACGAATCTCACGCATCCAGTCGAATGAGTCTGCAGAAATGGCTTTCTTCTCGGCCACTGAAGCATCTCCGTTTGCCGATCCATTAACATGGAGTTTATTCGAAATATTAGAAAATGCGAAATCAAATCCTTCAAAAAATTTCTTCATTTCAGGATCTACACTGGAAGGGTCATTTAAAAAATCCCGGTATAAATTTTCTATATATTCCGGATGCGAATTGGTTATAAAAGAAAAATCCTTCATGATAAGAGAAAGTTATTACAAATTATTAGGGGATATTGACTATTAAATTTCTTTGCAATTGCTGAATTGCAAATATCGTTAGTTTTGGCTAAATCTTTTTTGTAAATGCTTCATTAAATATAGTATGCTGAAAAATTGTTTCTTTTATCCCGGTAATGCGGGATTTTAAAACAAGAAATTAAAAGACACTTTTTTCATCAGAAACACTATCTTTGCAGCCCAAAAAATTTATTTAATGGCAAACCATTCAGCAACAAAGAAAGATGTCCGTCAGAGCCGCAAACGTAATGAACGTAACCGTTATCACGGAAAAACAGCCCGTAACGCAATTCGTGATTTGAAAGCAATTGATACGAAAAAGGACGCTTCGGAAAAAATTCCTGAAGTATCTTCTATGATCGATAAGTTAGCTAAACGTGGCATCATTCACAAAAACAAAGCCGCCAATTTAAAAAGTAAGTTAACAAGGGGTGTTCAGTCTTTAGCGAAGTAAGCATTTTATAGCATGATATATAAGTCTGTCAATATTTTTGGCGGACTTTTTCTTTTTTAAACGTAAATAATAGCAGTGGATAATTGTGCGTCAAAAATTTTGTTGTTATTGAGATTGGGTTACCCATGTTGAGAATTTCATTCAATGCGACTTGGAGAAGATCGCTGCAACATATGGTTCCGCTGACTAATTTTTTGCGAAAGCTTAATTTTCAGATCCTCAAAAAAAATATTGCTGGAAAATGGAGCTTTAGTCCGCAGAATCAATTGCATTTTCTGCACATGACTAACTGGCATTTAAGAAACTCGGTATGCTATAAAGATAAGTATGCTATAAAGAAAGAAATAATAAGTTGGCTTTGTTATTTTGCAACAAAAAAAACATTAATTTTGCAGCCCAAATTAAAATTATTTATTAACCTGCCGTATAAAAACGGCATAAAACAAGGGAAATGCAGAATTACGAATTGATGGTGATTTTTACCCCTGTGCTTTCTGAAGAGGAATATAAAGCCGCTCAGAAAAAATTTACTTCATTCCTTACTGAGAATGGAGGAAAGGCTGTGCACGAAAATGCCTGGGGACTAAAATCACTGGCGTATCCTATTCAGAAAAAAACCACAGGTTTATACTGGGTTCTGGAATATGAAGCGCCATCCGACTTCAATGAAAAGCTGAATGTTCAGCTTTTGCGTGACGAATCAGTACTTCGTCACATGTTTACTGCGCTCGACAAATACGCCGTCGTGTACAATGCAAAAAAAAGAAATGGCGTAGCATCTAAAACCGAAAAAGCGGAGGTATCAAATGGCTAAGGCAAATGAAATAAAATATCTTACAGCAATTAAAGCTGAAAAGCGACCAAAAAAATACTGCCGTTTCAAAAAATTAGGCATCCGGTATATTGATTATAAAGATGCGGATTTTTTGAAAAAATTCCTAAACGAGCAGGGAAAATTGCTGCCTCGCCGTATTACCGGGAACTCGCTTAAATACCAGCGCAAAGTAAGTGATGCTGTAAAAAAAGCCCGTCAAATGGCAATATTGCCGTATGTAACTGATCTTTTAAAATAAGGAGGTAATTATGCAGGTAATTTTAATACAAGACGTAAATAATTTAGGCGGTGCACATGAGCTTGTAAATGTTAAAAGTGGCTACGGCCGTAACTTTTTAATACCATCTAAAATGGCTGTTGAAGCCAATCCTTCTAATTTAAAGCAATTGGAAGAAAGAAGAAAACAACTTGCCAAAAAAGAGGAGAAACTTCTTGCTGAGTTCAAAAACGTAGTAGGCGTTTTACAAGAGTCCCCTTTGAAAATTGGGGCTAAAACAGGAACCAGTGGCAAAATCTTTGGAAGCGTTACGTCGGTACAGATCGCCAGGGCTATTCGGGAACAAAAAGGATATGAAATTGACCGCAGGCGCATTCACATAATCGATGAGGTTAAGGAATTAGGAAATTTCAAAGCTAAGATTGATTTTGGCAAAGGACAAGAGGTTGAAGTTGATTTTGAAGTAATCTCAGAATAATATCATAAATAATAATTATATAGCACCCCACTAAAAAAGTGGGGTTTTATTTTTTTAAATAGTTCAGGTACAACAAATTCAAGCAGCAACCGGTATAGACGGGAAACGGAAAAAACGTGAAAAATTTTTGGAACAAATCAATCGATCAATTTTATTTGTTTATGTAATATCAAAGAAATGACTATCTTTAACATTGGTTAATGGGTTTAGTTTGATTCTCTTTTGGCTGATGTTTCTCTTAAATTAGGTTTCTTCAGTTCATTGTAGCTACTAATTCATTAATTGAATTCTCAAAATTTATTTAAAAAAAAGTTTTTACAATGAACATTTATGTTGGTAATCTCAGTTGGTCAATGACTGACGATGATTTAAGTAACTTATTCAGCCAGTACGGTGCTGTTACAAGTGCAAAGATTCTCAAAGAAAAAAATACGGGACGCAGCAAAGGCTTCGGTTTCGTTGAAATGGAAGACGATGAAGCAGCCAAGACTGCCATTGCTACTTTAAATGAAAGTGAAGTGCAAGGTCGTAAATTAATCGTTAATGAATCTCAACCTCGTCCAGAAGGCGGCGGCTACAAGAAAAGTGGCGGCGGCGGATATGGTGGTGGTGGAAGAAGCGGCGGCGGCGGTTACGGCGGCGGAAGAAGCAGCGGCGGCGGATATGGAAGCGGCGGCAGCGGCGGTTACAAGAAAAGTGGCGGCGGCGGATACGGTGGTGGTAACAGAAGCGGCGGCGGCGGATACAGCAAGGACTATTAATAAATTGCGTCTTAGTAACATAATTAAAATCTCTTTCATTTATTTGGAAGGGATTTTTTTATTCGTATAATTTAGCGTAATTCGACCGGTAAAAATAGTTG
>NZ_JBMQQG010000092.1:0-12669 GCF_057362405.1 Ginsengibacter sp. | reverse complement strand
TCCTGGCTTACAAATTTTGGGCTTAAGAGTGGATTATCCCAATTGGCAAATTCAATTTTACCTTCATTTTTTAAATCAAATGAATCTATTTTGGCCGGGTATTCCTGGGTAATTCTTCTTGCCTTTTTTCTCCGGAAAGATTCTTTAAAATAGCTGATTATATTCATTTTTAAAAGTTCTTTTGCCTACAAGATAATAACTAATGCCAGATAAGTTCAATGCACTTTTAAATTCCTGCTTTCAACCTATTTCACTTCCTGCATCGTGACTAATTTTTTATAAAAGCCATCGGCGGACATAAGGCTCATATGAGTACCTCTCTCTACAATTTTGCCTTTGTTCAAAACAATAATTTCATCAGCATGCCTCACCGTACTCAACCTATGAGCTATTACAATACTAGTGCGGTTGCTCATTAAATTATTAATGGCGTCCTGCACCAGTCTTTCACTTTCTGTATCAAGTGAAGAGGTTGCTTCATCAAGAATTAAAATGGGAGGATTTTTTAAAACCGCTCTCGCAATAGTGGTTCGTTGTTTTTCGCCACCACTTAATTTATTACCGCGTTCTCCAATATTGGTTTCATATCCGTTTTCTTTTTGCAAAATAAATTTATCGGCATTGGCAATTTTTGCGGCATGTTCAATTTGCGATTGAGATGCGTTATCCATTCCCAGCGTAATGTTATTGGCAACGGTATCGTTAAATAAAATGGCTTCCTGCGTTACGATTCCCATCTGGTTGCGAATAGATTCCAATGAATAATTTTTGATGTTTATTCCATCAATCAGTAATTCACCCTTTGTTACATCATGAAAGCGGGGAACAAGATCAACCAAAGTACTTTTCCCGGCTCCTGACGAACCAACGATAGCTAAGGTCTTTCCTTTTTCAACTGTAAGGTTTATATCATCCAGCACTAATTTATCCTCATAATAAAAGGAAACGTTTTTAAATTCGATATTACTTTTAAATGCATCCATTTGCACGGGGTGCTCAATTTCTTTAATTGCTACATCTTCATTAATAAGATGCTCTATACGCTCAACACTTGCTGAACCTTTTCTGATATTATAAAATGCAGATGATAATGATTTTAATGGTTGTATTACCTGCGAAAAAATAACGATGTAGGTAATAAAATCGCCGGGATCCAAAAAAGATTTGTTTAGTACTAATCTTCCTCCAAACCACAACACACAAACGATGGCAAATACACCCAGCACCTCACTTACCGGTGATGCGGAATCACGTTTACGATTGGCCCTGTTCTTAATAACAAATAATTCGTCATTTTGAACAGTGAATTTATTAAGCTGTTTCCTTTCGGCATTAAAGGCTTTTATTATACGGATGCCTCCAAGGGTTTCATCAATAGTGGACAATATGGCTCCCAGTTTTTCCTGCACTTTTGTGCTTTGTTTTTTGAGTGATCTTCCAATTCGGCCAATGATCAATCCGGAAACAGGTAGAAATAAAACCAGGAAAAGAGTAAGCTGCGGACTTAATATGATCATGTAAATGAAAAACAAAAGGATGGTCACCGGTTCTCTGAAAAGCGTTTCCAACAAATTAACGATTGAAGTCTCCACTTCACCAAGATCGTTAGTTAACCGACTCATTATGTCGCCTTTCTTTTGGTCATTAAAATAACCAATAGGTAATTGAAGAATTTTCTTAAACATCCTATTGCGCATATCATTTATAACTCCATTTCTTATTGGAGTAATAAAATAAATGGAGAGGAACAAAAAAATATTTTTGAGAATGATGGCTAACAAAATTAACAGGCAAATAACCGCTAGTGCTTTTATTTCACCTACGGGTGTTTTTATCATATCATTTACCCATGACTTAAAAATATTTACAGGATTTATTCTTGCAAAAAAACCTGAATCATGACTAACCGCCGAAAGTGTATCGTTCTTTTTAAAAATGAGTAATAAAAAAGGGCTAAGCAGACCGAGAGATATCAAAGAAAATAAATTAGATAGCACATTAAAACTGAAATATGCAAAAATTAGCTTTGGATATTTTGATACATACCGGAAAATAACGCGTAAACTCTTCATCAAATAAATTAAAATGACTAAAAACCAGCAAAGTAAATCATTTTACAAATCCCGATTGCTATATAGCTATAGAGAATGGTGTGGGCGCAAACAATTTAACGGCCGACTCAATCAGTCAGTTTGTGTCAAAACTAAAGCCCGAAACGCTTTCTACATAGTATTTTCGCGATATTTGATAGATTGATCGTGCGTCAGGTTACGCAATAATTTAACTTTTTAAGATAATCGAGATGCTCCCAAAAGGCCGAGATAACTCATTAAACATTATAGATTTTAAAACTCTTTCACGCTCTATTTCATTGGTAGAAAATGAAGTAACAGGATATGAAGAACTCCTGGTGCGTTTGCAGCCATCGCCAGCAAAAATTATTGGTATAACGGGTGCACCGGGAGCAGGCAAGAGTTCTTTGGTGGATGCGTTGGTTGGAGAAATGATTGCCGCTAAAAAAAAAGTGGGAGTGCTTTGCGTAGATCCTTCTTCGCCGTTTAACAAAGGCGCACTACTTGGAGACAGGATACGAATGAGTGAATGGTATAATCATCCGGACGTGTTTATTCGTTCGTTAGCGAGTAAGGGTTCTCTCGGGGGCCTGCATCCAAAAATTATTGAGATTACCGATGTGATGAGAGGTGCTGATTTTGATTATATAATTATAGAAACAGTTGGCGTTGGCCAGAGCGAGGTGGATATTGCTGCATTAGCAGATGTTACTGTTGTTGTACTGGTGCCGGAGGGTGGTGATGCTATTCAAACAATGAAGGCAGGGTTAATGGAAGTTGCCGACATTTTTGTTATCAATAAATATGACAGGCCCGGCGCTGCCACGTTCTATAATAATTTGATGCAGATGCTGTCACCTGCGTTTCATCAGAAGCAAAAAGAGATCCCCGTTTTAAAGACAATCGCTTCCCACAAAGAGGGAATTCACGAATTGTTTACAATAATTTCAGCGTGGGATTTTAATTCGATTCCGGGTAAAAGGCTCGAGCTGGTTGCCGACAAAATATGGTCAATTATTCAGCATAGAAAAATGAAGCAAATAGACAAAGAAGAGCTGAAGAATAATTTATCGGATGCGATATCCAAACCCGGTTTCAACATGTATGATTTTGCAGGAAAATACTTTTGAATCCTGAAACTATTAATGATTACTCTTCCACCATTTATAGCCAATTATGCCAATGGCAGCATAAGGTATCATCATTAAATAAATAATTCCTGAATTAAATCCCTGAGCAGGTTTAGAGCCCATTTGTTGTACTGATTTAGCACAAATAGAACATTGTGCGAATGTAGCATTGCTCAATAATAATGTGAGAAATAGTGTCGACAACAATAAAATAAAAACTTTCTTCATAATGGCCGTAAAGTTACAATCAAATTTATACACTCCAAACACAGTAATTTACCATGCATTAAAAAGTATTATACCTTCCCTTGATTCCTGGAAAAAAGCAAAGATATAGCGTGAGGCTATCCCACCTGTTCTACCTGGGCCTTTTGTACCTTTTTCCGATCGTCTTCATTCAAAATTACTTTGCGCATGCGGATAACTTTTGGCGTCACTTCTATGCACTCATCATGTTGAATATATTCCATACACTCTTCAAGGCTCATCTGTGTTTTTGGCGCAATGCGTGAAGCATCATCACTGCCGCTGGCACGATGGTTGGTTAATTTTTTTGGTTCAGTCGCATTCACAACAAGATCTCCCGGCTTAATATGTTCAGCAATAATTTGTCCTGTATAAACTTCTTCACCCGGATCAACAAAAAATCTTCCACGATCCTGCAATTTATCAATAGAATATCCTGTCGTTTTTTCCTGGTTTTTAGAAATTAAAACCCCATTGCTTCTTCCCGGAATATATCCTTTCCATGGTTTGTATTCAAGGAAACGATGTGCCATTACAGCTTCGCCGGCAGTGTTGGTAAGCATGTTAGAACGTAGGCCAATTAAGCCTCGTGATGGAATTTCAAATTCAAGGTGTTGCATTTCACCTTTACTTTCCATGATAAGCATTTCGCCTTTGCGCTGTGTCACCAGGTCAATTACGCGGCCGCTATATTCAGCAGGCACATCTACCACGAGATTTTCATAAGGCTCACATTTTTTACCATCAATTATTTTTGTAATTACCTGCGGTTGTCCCACTGTAATTTCATAACCTTCACGGCGCATGGTTTCTACGAGAATACTTAAATGCAATATTCCGCGACCGTATACCATAAAACTTTCTGCACTATCGGTTGGGCTTACTCGAAGAGCAAGATTTTTTTCAAGTTCTTTTTCAAGCCTGTCTTTCAGATGGCGGGAGGTTACAAATTTTCCATCTCTTCCATAGAACGGAGAATTATTAATGCTGAACTGCATGTTCATGGTAGGTTCGTCAACACTAATAACCGCCAACGCTTCAGGATTTTCAAAATCAGCAAGTGTTTCACCGATATTAAAACCTTCAATTCCTACAACTGCACAAATATCACCGGCACTCACCTCACTCACTTTCTTTTTACCCAAGCCTTCGAACACATATAATTCTTTCACCCGGCTTCTTTGAATGCTCCCATCCAGCTTCATTAATGAAAGGGGTTGGTTATCTTTAATAACCCCTCTTGCTACTTTACCCACAGCAATTCTTCCTAAAAAGGAGGAATAATCCAATGAAGTAATTTGCATTTGCAAATTACCTTCAGGTGTAGAAGGAGCAGGAACTTTTTCCAGTATGATATCTAATAAAGGAAAAATGTTATCCGTTGGTTCCAATGTTGTATTCATCCAACCTTGCTTGCTGGAACCATAAATAGTTGGAAAATCAAGTTGCTCTTCCGTAGCATCAAGATTAAAAAATAATTCAAATACAGCGTCATGCACTTCATCAGGCCTGCAATTTGGTTTGTCAACCTTGTTGATAACAACAATCGGGTGAAGCCCTAAGTTTAGTGCTTTCTGCAAAACAAATCTTGTCTGCGGCATGGGCCCCTCAAAAGCATCTACTAGTAACAAAACCCCATCTGCCATTTTTAAAACACGCTCTACCTCACCGCCAAAATCACTATGACCCGGTGTATCAATTACATTTATTTTAACTCCTTTATAGGTAACTGAAACATTCTTGCTAAAAATGGTAATGCCACGTTCTCTTTCAAGATCGTTGCTGTCCATAATTAACTCGCCCGTTTCCTGGTTGTCGCGGAAAATATTCGTAGTGTGTAGAATCTTATCAACCAATGTTGTTTTACCATGGTCAACGTGCGCAATGATTGCTATATTTCTTATTTCCATAATTTCATTTTTGCTTGCAAAAATTGGGAAAGACGACCTCCCGAATTTTTTAAGTGTGCGAAGGTACGCTAATTCAGGTTCATGGCAAGCATAAAACCAGAGTTAACACAAAATTTAAACGCTTGGCGAGGTGCCAAAATTGCCAATTTATATTTTGGAGGCTAATTTGATAACAATTACTGTGAAAACAATAATAATGAAAAGAAAACTTCCTTCACTCAAGATATGTCTTGTTTTAGATATAATTGGCTGTTTAAGTTATGTCTTCCCTCCTTTTGGACCCATATGGGCTGTTATTTCAGGAATTATATTTTACTTCTTATTTGGAAAAAAATTTGGAATGCTTGGCGGTATATTTTCTTTTATTGAAGAATTATTTCCCGGGATAGATTTAATACCCACATTTACAATTGCCTGGTTTATTAGAAAATATGAAATAGAAAAAATGCAGTTGAAACAATTTAGATAAACAGATTTAAGACTGTGGCTGCACGAACGTGTAAAAAGCCTTTCGTTTTCTGTTCAACATAAACATTAGCTGATCTATTAAGATAAAAAATATTGGGTGCATTAGCATGCATTTAAAACTACCAAATAGCTGCTCAACTAATCGAGTGGTTTTATGTTTCAATAAATCATTAGTTTTAAATCTTAACAGGCTGCAATTAAAAAATTATTTTAAAAAAAAATCAAAAATACATTTTCACAACATGAGAAAAATCTTACTGCCTTGCCTGATTCTTTTTATTACCAATTCTTCCTTTTCCCAAACAAAAAAAATTACCGGGTTCTTTGAAAAAAATGTCCCAGGTCAATTAAACCTCGAAGCCTCTTTCGATAAAAATTTAAGTAAAGAAAATGTTGGCGAAACGATTAAGAAACTATCGGCTGTGCCGCATCACCTGGGCTCCCCGGGCGACAAAGCCAATTCAGAGTATATTCTAAGTCTATATAAAAAATGGGGATGGAATGCTCAGATTGAAACGTTTCATGTTTTGTTTCCCACTCCCAAAACAAGGTTGCTGGAGATGACTTCTCCCACTTCTTACAAAGCAATTTTAAAGGAACCAGCTTTGAAAGAGGATGCCACAAGCGGGCAATCGGGACAATTGCCTACCTATAATGCCTATAGCGCCGATGGCGATGTCACGGGGGAATTAGTATTTGTAAACTACGGCCTGCCGCAGGATTATGAAGTGCTCGATAAATTGGGTATCGATGTAAAAGGAAAAATTGTAATTGCAAAATATGGCCATAGCTGGCGGGGAATGAAACCTAAAATTGCGCAGGAGCATGGAGCGATTGGTTGCATTATTTATAGTGACCCGATGGATGATGGATATTTTCACGGTGACGTGTACCCGAAAGGCGCTTTTAAAAATGAGTATGGCGTGCAACGCGGCTCAGTGATGGATATGGTTATTTATCCCGGTGATCCGTTAACTCCCGGCATTGGTGCCACTGAAGATGCAAAAAGATTAGACAGGCTGGCGGCGCCGAACCTTTTGAAAATTCCTGTGCTGCCAATCAGCTATCATGACGCAACTCCCTTGCTGGAAGCGCTGGATGGACCTGTTGTTCCCGATAACTGGCATGGTGGCTTACCATTTGCCTACCATATTGGTCCGGGTAAAGCAACGGTGCATTTAAAAGTTGCATTCAATTGGGATATCGTTCCATGCTATGATGTAATTGCAAAAATTACCGGTTCAAAATTTCCGGATGAATGGGTAATACGCGGTAATCACCAGGATGCGTGGGTGAACGGAGCGAACGACCCTATTAGCGGACAGGCGGCACTGTTAGAAGAAGCAAAATCAATCGGTGAATTGTTGAAAACAGGTTGGAAGCCAGATCGAACTTTGGTATATTGTTCCTGGGATGGCGAAGAACCTGCATTGTTGGGATCTACAGAATGGGTGGAAGAACATGAAAAGGAATTGCAGCAGAAGGCGGTTGTCTACATAAATTCTGACGGCAATGGTCGTGGATTCTTAGGTGTTGAGGGCTCTCATGCATTAGAGCCGCTAATGGATGAAATTTCAAAAGAGGTTATCGATCCGCAGACAAATGTGAGTGTGTTTAAAAGAGCACAAGATCATCGTGTAATCAATGCGGCAGGAGATGAGGCTAAGAAAAAGATTTTGGATGAAAAGGAATTGACAATCGGAGCAATGGGATCGGGCTCAGACTATTCTTCTTTTATTCAGCATGCGGGGATACCTTCCCTTGGCATTGGTTATGGCGGAGAAGATAACGGAGGCGAATACCATTCGATTTATGATTCGTACGACCTGTATGCAAAATTTAAAGACCCGGGTTTTCAGTATGGAGTTACGCTTGCCGAAACAGCCGGCCATGCAGTTTTACGAATGGCCAATGCTGATGTGTTACCTTTTGATTTTACTCATTTATATAAAACTATTGATGGATATTCGAATGAATTAATTACACTCCTGCAAAAAACCAGGGAGGCCACTGAAATAGAAAACCAGGTCATTCGTTCAGGAGGCTATCAAAATGGAGAAGATCCAACAAAAAAATATGTGGTTCCTGAAATAAAATCAGACGTTCCCTATCTTGACTTTTCACCACTGCAAAATGCATTGGAACAATTGAGAAAAAATACCGATAGTTTAAACTTAATTTTTCACAATAAGATAAAAGCAAATAATGTTAGCGAATCATTTAATGAATCGCTTTATCGTGCCGAGCAACAATTATTAAGTGAAACAGGACTACCACGGCGATCCTGGTATAAACACACGATTTATGCGCCGGGATTTTATACGGGTTACGGGGTTAAGACAATGCCCGGGATAAGAGAAGCAATTGAAGAAAGAAAATGGAAAGAAGCCCAGGACCAAATTGAGGTTGATGCTAAGGCAATTACAAATCTTGCAGATTATTTACATGAAGTTAACCTGGGCGATAAATAGTTAATGGGTTATGTTTTTTCATTTTTGGTATTAACTATAAATGAAATTATGAGTCACGTGAGAAAAATATTACTTAAAAAGCGCATTGCTCTTATTGCGCATGATAATAAGAAGAAGGAATTAATTGAATGGGCCTACTATAACAGAACACTGCTGTCTCAACATGAATTGATAGCAACCGGCACTACCGGCAAATTATTAGAAGAGCATCTTAAACAACCGGTTAAAAAATTGTTTAGCGGTCCACTTGGCGGCGATCAGCAGATGGGCGCCTTGATAGCTGAGGAAAAACTAGACCTGCTGATTTTCTTTTGGGATCCAATGGAAGCGCAGCCCCATGATAGTGACGTGAAAGCTTTATTAAGGCTGGCTGTTGCAAGAAATATACTTATTGCCTGCAACAGAACAACCGCCGATTTTATTCTCACTTCTGTTTTAATGAATGAAGATTACCCCATAGTTGTTGAGGATTATTCGGGGTATTTGGAAAGGACGGTTTAATGTTGAACCAAAGAGAATTTAGATCATATTAACACCGGGCGACAAATTAGCTGACTTGAATGCCTTTGTCATTTCATAGGCTTCATCAATAATGGCCTGCGGAAATTTTTCCATTTCAATAATCTTGATAGCATTGGTTGTTTTCAATGGCCCTGGTTTTATTGTGTGATCAAAGTGAAGTAGATTGTCTTTTATTGTTTCTGTAAAATGAAACATTTCGAAATCTGCGGAGAGTAACTGAATCAATTCCAAATCATGGGAGGACGCAATGACGATGTTTGCCGGGTTGTTCAAATAATGCAACAAGGCCTTTGCAAGAGAAATTCGTTCGGCAGTGTTTGTGCCCTTAAATACTTCGTCTATTATAAAAAGATTGTTTACGGGAAGAGATATTTGATCCACCATGTGTTTCATTATTTCTACCTCTTTAAAAAAATAACTACTTCCTTCCAGTAAATCATCGTCAATTTTAATTGATGAAAATGATTTTAAAAATGTAGATGAAAATGATTTTGCAAAACAAATAAACAGCGTTTGCGCTAAAATAGAATTGATTAAAATCATTCTCAAAAAAGTGGACTTGCCAGACATATTGGAACCCGTAATAAAGGCACTTTTGTCCGTTAATGAAAATGAATTGGGAACGCAATCTTCAATTAAAGGGTGAATAGCTTCTGTAAAATTCAAAATTTTATTTTCTGAAACGAGTACCGGTGAACAGGTGTTTAAAAGCACATCGCTTTTTAGCGAAGCTATTGATATGGACACATCAAATTCTCCAATAATTTTATAAAGCACTTCCAATGAATCATTCTTATTTAATAATTCGGAATATGCTTTATTTAAAAGATGAACATCAATGAGCAAGGCTCCTTTCACCAGGTCTACCAAATAAAATAACGCTTTGGACAAGTCATCGCCAGGGATGCCGAGATTGAGATAACGGTAGCTGTTTACAAATGGTCGCAACACCTGCACCTGTTGCGCAATCGACGTCGCATTTATACAAGTATCCAATCTTTCGAGCCGTCGAGCAGCTTCCACCAGCCCATAGGCTTCGGCAACTAACTTATAGGTTGCGTCGTTCCTGTTTTTAAAAATGTAATGTATGGCAATGTTGATTGCAAACACAGGGATTAAGGCTATTGTAATAATGGGTACAAAAGCAAGACAAAGAATAGCCGCCACCGCAATGCCGGTAAGATATTTGTAAAGAGTGGTATTGACACGATTATTTGAGGCGGTCAATACAAACAAATCAGCAATTCTATAAGTGCCGTTCTGCTCAAGCCGGTAGAGAATTTTTTCTGTTGCTTCCCGTTTTAAAATCTCATTTTTAAAATAATTTGAATGTTGGTTTATTTCGTTTAACTGCTTCAAATTATCAGTGGGATGAAGAATTTTGTCAAAGAGAATTTGCTGCCCTATGCCGGTATTTGTTCTATCCAGGATGGCAAATAAACTCTCAATATCAATATCTTTTAAGGTTTGGGACGAAAGAGTATGGTACTTTCCACCGGATTTATTTGAGGCTGCATATTTACCGATGAGATCAATATTTCTATTCTTAATTTTTTTTCTTGCCCATTGAGAACGTATTTCTGTAATTATTTTATCATCCCTGTTTTTGAAAAGTAATTTTATTACGACGAAAAGAAATGCGGATGCAACTAGGAAGTAAATCATGTGCAATATTATCAAAAATTCTTTATTGACTTTATTGATTAGCAAGGACGATGATTTTCTTTTTCAACAAGAATTTCCGAATCATCTTTCGGTTGTAAATTGCATGTCCCTATGCCTTTTCAACTTAATTCATCATATCAGCCCGCAGGTGATCAACCCGAAGCAATTGAGCAATTGACACAAGGTATTTTGCAGGGTGAAAAATACCAGACGTTGCTGGGCGTAACCGGCAGTGGTAAAACTTTTACCATGGCCAATGTTATACAAAATGTGCAACGGCCCACGCTTGTTCTTACTCATAATAAAACATTGGTAGCCCAGTTGTATGGTGAATTCCGGCAATTCTTTCCTGATAATTCTGTAGGATATTTTGTTTCCTACTACGACTACTACCAGCCCGAAGCGTATATGCCTGTCAGTGATACTTATATTGAAAAAGATTTAAGTATCAATGAAGAATTAGATAAATTAAGGCTTGCAGCAACATCGCAGTTGTTAACGGGAAGAAGAGATATCATTGTTGTAGCGAGCGTAAGTTGTATTTACGGAATTGGCAACCCGAAAGATTTTGCTGAAGGTGTTGTACGCATTAAGGAAGGACAAACAATCAGCCGGCAGGGATTTCTGCATTCATTGGTAAACGGATTGTATTCAAGAACACAGGGTGATTTTGCAAGAGGAACTTTTCGTGTTAAAGGAGACACTGTCGATATCAACCTTCCCTACATGGATAATGGTTATCGCATTACTTTTTTCGGTGATGAAATTGAAAGTATTGAAACGCTGGAATTAAGTACGGGCAAAAGAATAATGAAAGTGGATGATGCCGCTATCTTCCCGGCGAATTTATACATAGCGCCAAAAGATAAGCTGCAACAGATATTGGCGGAAATCCAGGATGAAGCTGCCAGGCAAACAGAATATTTTAAGAGCACCGGGAAGTATATTGAAGCACAGCGGATTTCAGAACGGGTGAATTATGATGTTGAAATGATACGGGAACTTGGCTACTGCAACGGTGTTGAAAACTATTCAAGATTTTTTGACAGGAGAGACCCCGGTACGAGGCCTTTCTGTTTGCTCGATTATTTCCCGCCCGATTTTTTATGTGTGATTGATGAAAGCCATCAAACCATCCCCCAGGTAAGTGGCATGTATGGCGGCGACCGGTCACGAAAATTAATTTTGGTTGATTACGGTTTTCGTCTACCCTCGGCGTTAGATAACCGGCCATTGAATTTTAACGAGTTTGAAAGCATGCTCAATCAAACGATTTATGTAAGCGCCACTCCCGGCGATTATGAACTGGAAAAGACAGGAGGTATAGTAGTAGAGCAGGTTGTAAGGCCTACAGGTTTATTGGATCCACCAATTGAAATTCGCCCTTCTGTAAACCAGATTGACGATTTGCTGGATGAAATTGATAAGCGGGTTACAAAGGGTGATCGGGTTTTGGTTACAACCTTAACCAAGCGTATGGCTGAAGAAATGGATAAATATTTGCACCGCATCAACATCAAATCAAAATATATACACAGCGAAGTGGATACACTTGATCGTATTGAAATTCTGCGGCAGCTCAGGCTTGGCGAAATTGATGTGTTAGTTGGCGTAAATCTTCTGCGTGAGGGTCTCGATCTTCCCGAGGTTTCATTGGTGGCTATTTTAGACGCAGATAAGGAAGGATTTTTGCGTAATGAAAGATCACTTACCCAAACTGCGGGTAGGGCTGCCCGTAATATTGATGGGTTAGTAATTTTTTATGCAGATAAAATGACCGAAAGCATGCAGAAAACGATTGATGAAACTACGAGACGCAGGGAAAAACAAATTCAGTATAACATTGAACATGGCATTACACCTAAGACAATTTCAAAATCCATAGAACAAATAATGGGGCAAACTTCTGTGCTCGACATAAAGGGAACGACTGCTTCACCCTATGCCGTTGATGATACAGTTACTATTGCTGCCGAAGAGCAGGTAGAGTATAAAACAATTCCTCAATTAGAAAAGGCGGTTAGTCAAATCAAACGCCAGATGGAAAAAGCCGCACGCGATCTGGACTTCATGGAGGCAGCGAGATTGCGCGATGAAATGTTTAGAATGCAGAAGGAGTTGGAAGAGATGAAGAATTAAATTCACTTTTTCAAAAACGCCGGTTTTGCTTTCACAATCTTTTTAT
>NZ_JBMQQG010000091.1:0-59849 GCF_057362405.1 Ginsengibacter sp. | reverse complement strand
GATAACGCGGCCATGCAAATAATTGTGAACCCAAAACAGTTTGATGTAATACTTACCGAAAATATGTTTGGCGATATTTTAAGCGACGAGGCGAGTGTGATATGCGGGTCGTTAGGTTTATTGCCATCTGCGTCTATTGGTGTTTCCTCCGCGTTGTTCGAACCTATTCATGGCTCGTATCCACAGGCAGCGGGAAAAGATATTGCGAATCCGGTTGGATCTATCTTATCAGCAGCCATGATGCTCGATTATTTTGGATTACATAGCGAAGCAGGCGAAGTGAGAGAAGCGGTTGCGTGGACGTTGGATAACGGATTTGTATCGCAGGATATCGACCCTGAAAATCCACATTACACGTCAACAATTGGAGAATTTGCAAGCGACTATATCAGCAATGATATCCCTCCTAATATTAATGCAAAGAATATTGCATTTGGTAAGGCGACGATTATTTAATTAGGAAAGGATTTCATTAAGAATTGAAAAGATTATAATGAATAAAATATAGGGTTAATAAAAAAGTTCTTTGTTTTTCCAAAAGGGTTAGTTAAGTTTGTTAAACATTTTTTTCAATGTTAACAGGCAAACTAAATAATGGCATTCTAAATATTTCAGCAATTAATATTGCTGTCAGCGTCATTATACCTTTTAACATTGGAGATGGAATTATTACTTAAAAATAAAATCAAAGTATATAACCCCGCTCCAAAAAGCGGGGTTTTTTTATTAACCACATGTAAGAAATAAAAATTATGTATTACAATTCAAACACTTTCATTTATCACAACGGCCAGATAGTAAAGGCCGCTGATGTAAAAATTGACTTATATAGCCAAACCCTTCACTATGGTTATGGCGTATTCGAAGGCATTCGTTCTTATAAAACAGTATCAGGTACAACAAAAATTTTTAAGGAGAATGAACATTTCGAGCGATTAAAAAATTCGGCAGAAGCTTTGAACCTTCCATATCCATGGACGGCCAATGAATTAATAGAAGCGACGTACGAAATTTTAGAGAAAAATAATCAGCAGGACGCATACGTGAGACCGTTAGTGTACGCTCCGGCCAATATGAGTTTTAATCCAAATAAAGAATCCTTTATAGTAATCGAAACATGGGAAATGCAGCCTTTCCTTGGCGAAAAATTATTGCGTGTAATGACTTCATCGTTCGAAAGACCTAATCCCAAAGGGTTTAAGATTGAAGCAAAGGCAACGGGGCATTATGTAAATTCTATATTGGCCAGCCAGGAAGCAAAGTCGAAAGGTTTTGACGAGGCATTGCTGAATGATATGAATGGCTTTATAGCCGAGGGGCCCGGCGCGAATATTTTTGTTGAGAACGGCGGTGTTTTATATACTCCGCAATTGGGTAATATTTTACCAGGCATTACGCGGGCAACTGTTCTGGAATTATGCGACACAATGGATATTCCGGTTGTAGAAAAACAAATTACGACCAGTGAAATTCAAGGTGCCGATGCCGCATTCTTTTGTGGAACTGCCGCAGAAGTAATTGGCATGGAATCGTTGGATAACATACGGTTTAAAAAACAATGGAAAGATACTTTAGGAATACAAATTCAAAACGCTTATAAAAATTTAGTTGTAGAAAAAGAATTTACAACCTCAGCAATTACTATATGAACGAACTAAACAAATACAGCAAAACAATTACTCAGGATCCTACACAACCTGCTGCGCAGGCAATGTTTTATGGCATTGGCTTAACCGATGATGATCTTAAAAAACCACAGGTTGGTATTGTGAGCATGGGCTACGATGGTAATACCTGCAACATGCATTTGAACGAACTGGCAAAGCTTGTTAAAATGGGAGTGTGGGATAATGAATTGGTAGGACTCATCTTCAACACAATCGGAGTAAGCGATGGCATGAGTAATGGAACAGACGGTATGCGTTATTCCTTAGTAAGTCGCGACATTATCGCTGATTCTATTGAAGCAGTTTGTGGCGCCCAATATTATGACGCATTGATTGCGGTGCCGGGTTGCGATAAAAATATGCCGGGTTCAATTATGGCTATGGGAAGATTAAATCGTCCTTCAATTATGATTTATGGTGGAACTATTGCACCCGGTCGTTATAAAGGCAAAGATTTAAATATTGTTTCTGCCTTTGAAGCGCTGGGACAGAAAATTAAAGGCGACTTAAGCGAAGAGGATTTTAAAGGAATTGTAATGCATTCATGTCCTGGGGCAGGTGCATGTGGTGGCATGTACACGGCCAACACCATGTCAAGCGCTATTGAAGCTTTGGGAATGAGTTTACCTTACTCATCATCAAACCCAGCCTTAAGTGAAGCCAAGAAAAATGAATGCAGTGCAGCAGGAGCGGCGATTCGTTTGTTGATAGAAAAAGATATTAAGCCTTCAGATATTATGACAAAAGAGGCATTCGAAAATGCAATGACCATTGTTATGGTGCTGGGGGGAAGTACCAATGCTGTATTGCATTTGATTGCGATGGCTAATAGTGTTGGGCTGGTATTAACCCAGGATGATTTTCAAAGAATAAGTGATAAGACGCCTGTATTGGCAGATTTAAAACCAAGTGGAAAATATCTAATGGAAGACCTTCATAACATTGGAGGCGTACCCGCAGTTATGAAATTTTTATTGCAAAAGAATATGTTGCACGGCGATTGCTTAACTGTGACGGGAAAGACAATTGCAGAAAATTTGGAGCATGTTCCCCAGTTGAATTTTGAGACTCAAAAAATTATCCTTCCTTTAGAGGCGCCAATAAAAGCAACAGGACATCTGCAAATTTTATATGGCAATTTAGCCGAAGGCGGAAGTGTTGCAAAAATCAGCGGCAAAGAAGGCGAGAAATTTGAAGGACCTGCCAGGGTGTTTGACGGAGAACATCATTTAATTAGCGGAATCAATTCTGGAAAAATCAAAAAGGAGATGTTGTTGTGATAAAACATGTAGGCCCGAGAGGTGCTCCTGGCATGCCTGAAATGCTAAAGCCTACTTCAGCAATCATTGGCGCAGGCCTCGGCAAAGATGTTGCGTTGATTACTGATGGAAGGTTTAGTGGCGGCACGCATGGTTTCGTCGTCGGACATATAACTCCGGAGTCTTTCGATGGCGGATTGCTGGGACTTGTAGAGGATGATGATATTATCGAATTAAGTGTTCCTGATAAAAAAATTACTTTAAAAGTTGATGAAAAAATAATCGAAGAACGAAGAAAGAAATGGAAACAACCGGAGTTATTAGCAACGCGAGGAGTATTATATAAATATGCTAAATCTGTTACGACGGCCGCAGAAGGATGTATAACAGATAAGTGAAATTTCAAAAGATCATAATAAAATAAATTATTCGAAATCTAAAAATATTGCTATGGAAGAGATTCTTGAAAAAATAGAAAACAAAGTAACGACGCAGCCGAAAGCAAACACGTCCGTTTCGGGTTCAGAAGCTTTGCTGGAAATTCTTATTGCCGAAAATACAGAAGTAATTTTTGGCTATCCTGGTGGGGCTATTATGCCTGTTTACGATGTTTTGTGGAATTATAAAGACAAGCTAAACCATATCCTGGTTCGCCATGAGCAAGGCGCCATTCATGCTGCCCAGGGCTTTGCAAGAACATCGGGTAAACCCGGTATCGTCTTTGCAACCAGTGGTCCGGGTGCCACCAACCTTGTAACCGGGCTGGCCGATGCAATGATTGACAGCACTCCACTTGTGTGTATAACGGGGCAGGTATACGCACATCTGTTGGGCACGGATGCTTTCCAGGAGACAGACGTGATCAACATTACAACACCGGTTACGAAATGGAATTATCAAATTACGGATGCAACCGAGATACCGTCAGTATTGGCAAAGGCTTTTTACATTGCGAGGAGCGGAAGGCCGGGGCCTGTGTTAATTGACATTACTAAAAATGCTCAATTGCAGATGTTTAACTATAACGGGTATACGAAATGCAATCACATCCGCAGTTATCGTCCCAAGCCGATTGTACGAAAAGAATATATCGAAGAAGCAGCGAAACTTATTAATAGCGCGAAGAAACCGTTTGTAATTTTTGGGCAGGGAATTATTCTTGGGAAGGCGGAAAAAGAGTTTAAAAATTTTATCGAGAAAGGCGGTCTTCCGGCGGCATGGACTATTCTTGGTCTGAGTGCTTTAAACACAGATCATCCTTTAAATGTTGGTATGTTGGGAATGCATGGTAATTATGGACCCAATGTTTTGACAAATGAATGCGACGTCTTAATAGCGGTTGGTATGCGTTTCGATGACCGTGTTACAGGAAGGCTTGATAAGTACGCAAAACAGGCCAAAGTAATTCACCTCGATATTGATCCGTCGGAAATTGATAAGAATGTAAAGACAACAGTTCCCGTTTGGGGTGATTGTAAAGAGACCTTACCCTTGCTTACAAAACTTATCGACAAAAAAGATCATTCAAAATGGATTGCAAAATTTGCTGAGTATGCAAAAGAGGAAATGGATACCTGCATAACAAAAGAGCTAAATCCAACGTCCGAACAACTTTCAATGGGGGAGGTAATAAACGTCCTGAATGAATTAACCGGGGGAGACGCGGTGATGGTTACCGATGTTGGGCAACACCAAATGGTTACCTGCAGATATGCAAAATTTAATCAGTCGAAAAGTAATGTTACTTCCGGAGGTTTGGGGACGATGGGATTTGCATTACCTGCTGCTATTGGTGCAAAGTATGGCGCAAAAAACAGAACCGTAATTGCCATAATAGGCGACGGCGGTTTTCAAATGACGCTACAGGAATTGGGGACTATTATGCAGGAAGGTATCGATATAAAGATCGTAATTCTTAATAACCAGTTTCTTGGAATGGTGCGGCAGTGGCAGGAACTTTTTCATGAAAAAAGATATTCTTTTACTGATATGAAAAGCCCGGATTTTGTTGCCTTGGCAAAAGCCTATAATATTGAAGGACAAAGGGTTTCAGCAAGGGATGAATTGAAGGATGCCATAAAAGAGATGTTGGGAAGTAACCATTCTTACTTGCTCGAAGTAATGGTAGGTAAAGAGAATAATGTTTTCCCTATGGTTCCGCAAGGTTGTAGCGTTGCAGAAATAAGACTTAAATAATTTGATTATAAGCTAACAGTATTGAGGCAGTGATTTAAAAATTGCTATTTGGAAATGAAAACACCTATGGGATTAACAGATTGGAACGCCAGTTTGTACGATGATAAACATTCGTTTGTTTTTAAGTATGGTGAAGATCTCGTTGAACTTTTAAGGCCTAAAAATGGCGAACGAATATTGGATTTGGGTTGTGGTACTGGTTATTTGACAAGTTTAATCGCGGCTTCCGGCGCCAAGGTGATAGGAATTGATAGCTCGATAGAAATGGTGACGAAAGCCAAAACAGAATATCCGTATTTGGAATTCCAGGTGCAAAACGCAACTGACTTTCATTTTGATGAACATTTTGATGCGGTCTTTTCAAATGCTGTTTTACACTGGATACTGGAAAGAGAAAAAGCCGTTGACTGTATTTATGATAATTTGAAAAGACACGGAAGGTTAGTATTGGAAATGGGTGGTCGAAATAATGTGATGAAGATCATTAAAGCCCTGCAAAAGAGTTTGGTAAAAAACGGCTTTGTCGAAAATGCGGAAATGACCTTGTGGTATTTTCCAACGTTGGGCGAGTATACGTCACTGTTAGAGTCAAAGGGGTTTCGGGTCAACTATGCCATATACTATGACAGGGAAACAAAGCTGAATGACGATAAGGATGGAATTAAGGATTGGCTGAAAATGTTTGCTACGCATTATTTCAATGGAATTGAAGAAAGCAGTGTTGCAACTATTCTAACTGATGTACAGGATATATTGGAACCTACAAATTATAGAAATGGAAGCTGGTATGCTGATTACAGGCGATTGAGAGTGGTAGCATTCAAACAAAAGAATTGAAAAAAATAATTTTTAAAAAAGCATTAAATGAAACAGGAATTCACATTAACAGTTTATAGCGAAGACCAGATTGGTTTGCTAAACAGGATAACAATCATTTTTTCGAGAAGGAAAATCAATATACATACGTTAAACACTTCACCGTCTGAAGTTCCGGGAATTCATCGGTTCAACATTGTTATTGATGAAACCGAAGAAGTGGTAAAAAAATTGGTACGTCAAATTGAGAAACAGGTAGATGTTTTAAAGGCGTATTATAATAATAATGACGAAATCATATGGCAGGAAATGGCTTTGTATAAAATGCCGACAGATGCTATAACCGAAAAGGTAAAAGTGGAGCGATTGCTTCATGAATTCGGCGCCCGTGCTATTGCTATAAGAAAGGACTATACTGTGTTTGAGGCAACCGGCCATCGTGAAGAAACTGATAAACTCATTAAGTTTTTGGAGCCGTATGGACTTATTGAATTTGTGAGAAGTGCGAGAGTCGCGATAATTAAGGACAGTCAGGGTTTTCACGCTAAAGTAAAGGAGTTTGAACAAATGCAGCCCGGCGAAGAAGTGATAGAAAATGAATTTTTAGACAAGCAGGAAGAAGTGTTTAGCATGTAATGTTTTATAGGTGCTTGTTCTTCAAACCATACCAATATTAAGGATATTCGATTACGAAAGGGCAATTGAATTTTATGTTGACTGGCTTGGTTTTACAATTACATTTGAACATGTATTTGAAGAGGGCATGCCGAAGTATATTGAAATTGTGAGAGAAGGATTAGCTATTCATCTTAGTGAACATCACGGAGATTCTACGCCGGGAACAAGGGTGTTTTTTTGGGTCAGCGGTTTAAAGGATTATCACGAAATGCTGATCGATAAAAAATATAAGTACAACAGGCCTGGTTTGGAAGAAACTTTTTATGGTTCTTGGTGCGTGGAAGTAATAGATCCTTTTGGAAACAGGCTATCATTTAATGAAAAAAAAGAACAGGCATAACGGAATCGATTAAACGAAAAGAAAATGGGTATTTTAAAATAAACAAACAGAACTTTATACTATAAAATAAAACACAAAAAAATGGCAAAGTTAAATTTTGGTGGCACTGTAGAAAACGTTGTTACCCGCGATGAATTCCCGTTGGCGAAAGCACAGGAAGTATTGAAAGATGAAGTAGTAGCTGTGATAGGTTACGGCGTGCAAGGCCCCGGCCAGGCATTAAATCAAAAAGAAAATGGCATCAACGTTATTGTTGGTCAGCGTAAAAATTCCAAAAGCTGGGACAAAGCGGTACGCGATGGTTTTGTAGAAGGTAAAACTTTATTCGACATTGAGACTGCGTTAGAGAAAGGAACCATCATTTGTTATTTATTAAGTGACGCGGCGCAGATAGCCATGTGGCCTACCGTAAAAAAACATTTAACTCCCGGCAAAGCTTTATATTTTTCTCACGGATTTGGTATCACATACCTTGATCAAACAGGAATTGTTCCTCCTAAAGATGTCGATGTTTTCCTGGTAGCTCCTAAAGGCTCCGGTACTTCATTAAGAAGAATGTTTTTGCAGGGCCGTGGATTAAACAGCAGCTATGCCATCTTCCAGGATGCAACAGGTAAAGCTTTTGAAAGGGTGGTTGCATTAGGTATTGCTATCGGCTCCGGATATTTATTTGAAACTACTTTTAAGAAAGAAGTATACAGCGATTTGACTGGTGAACGCGGAACATTAATGGGTGCCATACAAGGAATATTTGCTGCACAGTTTGAGGTTTTAAGAAAAAATGGTCATTCACCTTCTGAAGCATTTAACGAAACTGTTGAAGAGCTTACGCAATCTCTTATGCCGTTAGTGGCAGAAAATGGAATGGATTGGATGTACGCTAATTGCTCTACCACAGCTCAACGTGGTGCATTGGATTGGTGGAAAAAATTTCGTGATGCTACGTTACCCGTATTTAATGATTTGTATGAGAGCGTAGCTACCGGTAAAGAAGCTGCCCGCTCGATTGAAAGTAACAGCAAAACTGATTACAGGGAAAAGCTGGAAGTAGAGTTAAAAGAATTGGCTGATAGTGAGATGTGGCAGTCTGGAAAAACTGTTAGAAGCTTGCGTCCTGAGAACCAACCGGCAGCAGACGAACCGGTTAAGAAAACTTCTAAAATAGAAGCGGCCGCTAACTGATTTTTTAAAGATGGGTTGATTTATATATGACGATAGATCTGGATAAATTAAAATGGTAATTGTTGAAACTAAATTGCCAATTAAAATATGAACATACGTAAAGCAGATGAACGGGATTTCCCGTTCATCTTTGCGTTAATGAAAGAGTTTGCGATATTTCAAAAAACGCCTGAGAAAGTTACGCTTACCCTGGAGCAGCTAATTGCTGAGAAAGATATTTTTCGATGCCTTGTGGCAGAAACGGATAATAGTGAAATTGTCGGTTTTGCCAGTTTCTTTTTTACGTATTACTCGTGGACCGGAAAGGGTCTTTACCTCGATGATTTGTATGTAAAAGAAGGTTTCAGAAATCAATCTGTTGGTAAGAAATTACTGGATGCAGTAATTGACTTTGCAAAAAAAGAGCGATGTAAAAAAGTGAGGTGGCTCGTATCAGGATGGAACACTAATGCTATTGAGTTTTATAAAAAAATGGGAGCGGTAGTTGACGATACGGATCTCATTTGCGACCTTTCTTTGCAATAGCATAGTACTGCAAATTGTGCTGAGAGATTTGTTTCTTGTCAACATTTTTCCAATGCCTGTAAAATATCGTTGAGAATATCATCAGCATATTCAAGTCCTACTGAAATGCGTATAAGCCCCGGCGTTATATTTACTTTTAATCTCTCCTCCTCCGTTAGTTTACTATGTGTAGTACTTGCAGGATGAGAAGCAATACTTCTTGAATCCCCGAGATTAGCCGTTAGTGAAAGCATTTCCAGGCCGTTTAAGAATTTTCTTCCACTTTCTATCCCACCTTTCAATTCGAAACAAATAATTCCGCCTCCGTTTTTCATTTGCTTAATAGCAATCTTATGTTGCGGGTGACTTGATAAATATGGATATTTCAGCCAGGATATTTTTGGATGATTTTCCAATTGAATTGCAATTTGCAACGCATTTTTTGCATGGCGTTCCATGCGTACATCTAATGTTTCCAAACTCTTACTTAGCACCCAGGCATTGAATGGAGATAAGGATGGGCCTGTGTTACGGCAAAACAGGTAGATGTCATGAACAAGCTTTTTATCGCCAACAATTACTCCGCCTAAAACCCTTCCTTGCCCATCTATCCATTTGGTTGCAGAATGAACAACCAGGTTTGCACCTAATTCAATTGGCTTTTGATTAACAGGAGTAGCAAAGCAATTATCAACATTCAAAATGAGATTGTGTTTTTTTGCAAGAGCGCTCACTATTCCAAGATCGATAATTTCAAGGCCCGGATTCGTCGGTGTTTCCAGGTAGATCATTTTAGTGTTAGGGCGGATGGCCGCTTCCCATTCTTCAGGATTATGTGAGCTCACATAAGTACATTCAATTCCATAATTGGGTAAGTACTTTTTTACAATATTGTGTGTACTCCCAAAAACTGCGTCACAAGATATAAGATGATCTCCTTTTTTTAATATTGCCATAAAGCTGGCAAATACGGCGCTCATGCCGGTTGCTGTTGCAACACCTGCTTCAGCACCTTCAAGCAAAACCATTTTATCAATAAATTCCTGTACAGTCGGGTTACTAAATCTGCTGTAAATATTATCGTCAGTTTCGTCAGCAAATGCTGCCCTCATCTCTTCGGCATTATCGAAAACAAAACTGCTGGTCAAAAATAAAGGCGTTGAATGCTCCATTTCATTGGAACGTTCTGCCTGGATACGGATAGCTTCAGTGATGGGATGCAACTTCATTTGGACGATACTTTTAAATGGTTCTTCGTTTAATTGGATTGCAAATGTAGTTCATGAATGTCTTTACAACAAGTAATAAACCCTGTGTAGATATTGCAATTATTCTTTAAAATAAAAAGAGGCAATGTAAAAACACCGCCCCGGTTAGACTATTATTTGCAGGAAAAAAGCCTGCAGAGGTCATGGGCGGATTTGAACCGCCGTAACAGGTTTTGCAAACCTGGGCCTAGCCGTTCCGCCACATGACCAAAATGAAACCTACACACTTCCGTTAGATTTACACCCTGTTTTCAAAGAAATGATTTTTTCATATTCCTACATTCTGAGCCCGTTTGGTATCTGATTATAGTTAGAATGAATACTTTAACGTTACACCGTATGTCATAGGATCACCAAGTACTGCAGCATATTGCCCGGCATTACCTCCCGCAGGTAAAAGTTGCTCGAAATAGTCTTTGTTAAACAAATTACGTCCCCATATAAAAGCTGAAAGACCATTGATAGCCCTAAAGCCAAGCCTCCCGTTCATCAGCGTGTAACCGTCTACGTTAAGGTATTCTGAAGGTGAGGGACTTGAAGAAAAAGAAGAACGATAGTAGCCATCTAAGGCTAAGAAAAATTTGCCCGCCTTACCGAGAAAAGCGGCTGGTGTAGTGAACTCACCGCCAAGCGACCCTGCCCATTTGGAGATGCCCGGAAGTTCGCTGCCCGAAATATCCTTGAATGCTTTTTGCACTCCATTTTCTGTTAAGCCGGTTTCTTCAAGCGGCAGTGGAGCATTCGTAAATTTTACATATTTAGCATCTGTATAAGTACCGGCACCATAGAAGGAAAAATGCCTGTTGACAGTAATATTGGCGTCAAGTTCAGCACCTTTTACGTTTACCTCTTCGGCGTTGGCAAGATAACCACGGTTGACACCTAACTCAGGCGATTGCACATTCGCCTGATAGTTTGTAATATCTGTATTGAATAATGTAAGGTTCAACGTAAAGTTTGCAGTGGGTGTCGTCTTAATACCAACTTCATAATCTTTTACATATTCTGGTTTTATTACTGCCAGGTCAAGTGCCGGTTGGCCGTTAATAACCGGCAAACCACCCACATTAACACCTATTGGTTTGTAGCTGGTGGAATAGGTTGCAAAGGCATTAATATAATCATTGGCCTTGTAGGCTAACGTAATTTGCCAGGTAATATGATTCTCATGGCCACTGGTTGCGAACGACTGGTTACTATATACGCCCTGTTGTAATTTTATTAAGGCAGAATCAGTTGTTTGCAGGCCGCCATAAGTGGTTCGGGCGTAGGTTACATCTTTTTTGTCGTAATTAAAACGGATACCGGGCAATACATGCAGCGCTTTAGTAAGTTTCCAATCAATATTGGCAAAGGCGGCTTCACTCACCGATTTAATCGTAGAGTTGGTTAGTGCACCATAGCCATCAAAGAGACCAGGTGTTTTCCACAAATCGCTGGTTGAACTTTGTACAAATCGCCATTGATCTTTGCCCGATTCTTCGTTTCCATTTGTAGTAACTTCTTGCCCGAGGACAAACAGGCCAATCACACCACTCAAATTAGAAGAAAAGTCACCTGCATAACGCACTTCCTGCGACCACTGGTGGTGTTTGGACGGATTTTGTGATTTCTCCAATGCCTGCAAACCCGTGAAATCCCTGTCGTTGGAAGGATTCCAGTTCCAGTAACGATAAGCTGTAGTAGAAGTTAATGTGCCAGAGCCAACTTTTGTGTCAACATTTACAGATGCGCCACCAAGATCATTGTCTGATCTCCACGGAGTATCGGTATCTATCAAGCGATCAAAAGGATTCGTACTTGGTAACTTATAGTTAAGATCTGCAATGATGGCATCGAATTGACGATATGCGGCACGCTTTGTCTGCACCACGCCTGCTATTACCTGTGCATACCCATCCGGGCGCTGGCGTGAGGCATCTCCTGAAAACGTAACAGCGGTATTATCTGATGCCTGGTATAACAACTGGCCATGAAGGCCGAGGTTATTAATATCGTTAGTATATCTTCCGGTACTTACGTTTTTAACTGTACCGTCGCGTTGTGTACCAGAGAAAGATAAGCGGGCTGCAAATTTCCTGCTCAAAGGCCCCGTTAGTGAGCTTTTGGCCTGAATATAACCATAGTTGCCATAACTCACTTCAAAGTTTCCTCCCGGTTTAAAGCCCGGTTTACGTGTTGTAATATTGAAAGCGCCAGAGGTGGTGTTTTTGCCAAACAAAGTTCCCTGCGGGCCCCGTAACACCTCAATACGTTCTATGTCTATAAAATCGAGTGTTGCCGCAGCAGGCCGGGCATAATAAACGCCATCTACATAGAATCCCACACCCGGATCAAGTCCATCATTAGTAAGCCCGAATGGTGATCCGAGTCCCCGGATATTAAGTCCGGTATTGCGGGGATTAGACGAGTATAGTTGAACAGATGGAACCAGTTCTTTTACGCGGTTTACATTGAAATCGCCGGCTTCATCTATTTGTTTGCCGCCTACAACCGAAATAGGAATTGGAACGTCCTGCAGTACTTCCCTGCGACGCCTGGCTGTAATAATAATGGTATCTCTTCGAAACAATGCCTGCAGCTGAACCAATATATTATTGGTATTTGCACTCCTGATAACCCGTTCTTCAGGTTTATACCCCGCAGAAGATATTATTAATGTAAAGGGAAACTTTTGATCAACGGGGAGGGAGAAATAACCCAAAGAATCTGTATTGACTCCTGTGGCAGTATTTTTTATTAACACGCTGGCGTAAGGAACACCCTCTCTATTTTCATTAACTACGTGACCAGCGAGTTGTGCGAATGCAAGAACAGGCAATAAAAATCCTGGAAGTAAAAGAATACGTTTCATGTTATTTGATCTTGATTTTTGGTCTACAATATTTATAGACTAATTAAAAATATTTGTACTTTTTTGTGAAATGGGTAAACTGTTCGTGATACATAGTCTACAAAATTAGTAGACTAAAAGTATAAAAAAATATTTGGTGAAAATGTTTCTGCTATTGACTGCAGACGGCGATAAATAAATTAGGGTAACATCGCATTCGGAAACTAAATGAGCCAGGCACTGGTAAGATTTTTAAAATGTTCATAAACGATTCTATATGCAAATATAAAGTCATTTTTAGTAGTCTACCAAATTTATAGGGTAATAATCTAAAAAATTTTTAATTAATTAAATGGGTAATAACTTTCCATAGTGTCATACAGCTTGTAAGTATCACCAACGCACCAATTGCAATAAACATTTTTTTAACGGGCACTTTTCCAACCAATCGTGCGGCTATAGGCGCAGCTAATAATCCGCCAAATATTAATCCGGCTATTTCTACTAACGGCAAGCTTTTCAAAAAAATAAAGAATGTAATGGAACTGCATAGCACAACAAAAAATTCTGCAAGACAAACCGATCCTATAACGTATCTCGGGCTTTTTCTTTTTGAAATTAATGTACTGGTAACAAGTGTTCCCCATCCGCCACCCGCAAACGAATCCATAAATCCTCCGATGGTTGCTAACCAGCCGGCTCTTTTTATTTTAGCATTAACCAGCTTCTTTTTAAAAGCCTTTCTTAAAATAAAATATCCGAGGTATAGTGTGTAAAATGAAAGGGGTATTCTTATATACGCGGCGTATTTCTGAGCAAAAAATGCAAGTGTTGCCCCGATAACTGCTCCAATAATTCCTGGTACTACGAGACTTCTGAATAATTTTTTATTTATGTTACCAAATCGATGATGACTATAACCCGATACCCCACTCGAAAAAACTCTCGCAGAGTGAACCCTGCTACTAACGATTGCGGGATTGACTCCATTGGCCAACAAAAAAGTGGTTGATATAGTTCCATATCCCATGCCTAAGGAACCATCTACCATTTGGGCAATAAAGCCGGTTAAGAGCATAATGAAGAACGGTTTTGTATCTACATACTGCGGAACTGTTTTTATTCCATCTATTAATTTGTTGAATGGAACGTAAGACAAAATACCGTGCCCTAATATCATGAAGAAAAAAGCAAGCAGGCACCAGCCAACAATTTTTTGCCATTGTTTGGCGCCAGTCTTATTAGCAGGCTCATCGTTAGTGATTTGTTTAGCGGCCAATACACTCGTTATATCATCCAGGTGTTTAACCTTCGCTTCAAAGTCACCGTTGATACCGTTTCGGATCAACTGCATATTATCCAATACATTTTCAATTTCATTTGGAATCATTTCATTGATTTGTTCCTTTAAACGTTTGGCAATAGTTGGAGACTTGCCATTAGTAGATATCGCAATTTTTAGATTCCCCTTCTTTACGATTGAGCTTAGGTAGAAATCGCAGAGCTCGGGCTTGTCAGCCACATTCACCAACTTGCCGGCACGGTGAGCATCGTCTCTAATCTGTTCACTTACAACAATATCGTTCACTGCGGCTATAATTATATCGGCATCTTCGATGTCAGCAAATGAATAAGGCCGCGCTTCAATTTTTATTTTTGAAATATCTTTCGAACGTTCATAAATACTGCCCTGGACAGTTGTGCCTACAAGGTGAATAGAAGTTTCGGGCGAGTTTGTTGTAACCGCATTTAATTTTTCCAGTGCAACATTGCCACCTCCAATAATAAGCAGGTGCAATGTTTCCAGCTTTAGGAAAACAGGAAAAAGTTTATTTCCTTCTTCAACTATTATATTTTCTTTTTCTTGAATCACTCCTAATTAAATTGATTTCCTTTCTTTTTTTAAATTGAATTGCTGAACAAAATTTACCCTGATTATATTTTGGTCTTCAAGGATTGATGTAGTACTTCTCCATTGAAATATCTTAATGTACTGGGTTTGTAAAACTGAGTGCGAACCTAATTTGAAATTTAATCCTGTAAAGGTTCTGTTCTGATCAAAAAATAAAGTATTGTTGTAATAGCCCGGATTAACAAAGACCTCGTTTCCAAAAGATAATTTCATAATATCTTTTTTTAACGGAAACTGGTATTCGAAGCGATAACGCAGGCGGAATATATATTGGTAGCTATTGACTTTTTTGTTATTAGCAGTTTTTTGCAAGAACCTTTGTTCAGTTCTTAAACGTTGAAACATATTTGACCTGTTTAATTTAATATTATAAGTTATTCCTTCCCACGGTCTCCATTCGTTCTTAAAGAAGAAATCGCTTCCCACATATTGAGCCGTTCTAAACAACAGGAAACCACTTTCCAATGCAAGGCGATCATTAAAACTATAGTTTACTCCTGGCCTAATTCCATAGAGTAACCATTTACCAGCCCAATCAGTTGTTCTTAGCTGGGCATCAGTCACTAACGACCATTTTTTATCAAAACGCAAAGTATTATTATATCCTGCCCATAAAATATTTATGTGCCGGCTTGTATGCTGCGCTTTAGATGCAACAGGCATCAACATAATTACAAGCGCTATATTTTTTCCACTAGTCACTTAGTTAATTAAATATTTTTCTGTAAGAATAGTCTCCAAATTTTTCATTCGCTTTCCTTTCTTTTTTAAAGGCAGCAAATAATTCATCAAGTTCCACGAGGATAGCCTTTTCATCAAGGCTTTCTTTATAAATTTTATTGAGCCGAAGACCTTCATGATCGCCACCAAGATGTAAATTATATCTGCCCATTGCGGTTCCTACAAAACCGATTTCGGCGTTGTACGACCTGGCACATCCGTTAGGACAGCCCGTCATTCTTATAATAATTTCTTCATCACTTAAATCATTTTTTGCGAGCAAAGTTTCAATTTTAGTGAGAAGTGAAGGCATATAACGTTGTGCCTCTGCGAGCGCTAAAGGGCATGTTGGCAGCGCAACACAGGCCATGGAATTTTTTCTGATGATTGATGCACCGTTAGTGTGTTCAATTATTTTGAAGCGTTCCAGTATTGTATTTATTTCTTCTTTGTCGCTTTCTGCAACATCGCTGATGATAATGTTCTGGTTGCCCGTGAACCGAAAATTTACTTTTCCGGTTTTGGCAATTTCAAGCAATGCAGATTTTAAAGAGACTGTCTCATCATCCAGGATTCTTCCATTTTCTATAAATGGAGTATAATACCATTTGCCTTCTTCATTTTTGTCCCAGCCGTAATAATCGCTCCGTTTATTGAAGGAATAAGGTTTCTCTTTTTCCAGTTTGAAGTCCAAACGCTTTTCAACTTCCTCTTTAAAATTTTCAACACCTAATCTGTCTACCGTATATTTCAGCCTTGCAATTTTCCTGTCACTTCGATTACCGAAATCTCTTTGCACGGTTAAAATCTCATAGATAGCTTTTAGTGTTTTTTCTTCGCTATTGGCGAATCCAATTATCGTTCCCAGCCTGGCGTACGTTTGTGCGTTTCCGTGAGTTGTGGATAAACCGCCGCCAATTGCTATATTGAAACCAAGTAGTTTATTATTTTCGATAATAGCAATGAGTCCAATATCGTTGGTAAAAACATCTATATCATTGTTAGGCGGGATTGCAATGGCGATCTTAAATTTTCGCGGCATATACCTTTCCTGGTACAACGGATCTTCTTCATCTTTTTTATCTAAAATCTTTTCTTCGTCTAGCCAAATTTCATAATAGGCTCTTGTTTTAGGCATGAGCATTTTGCTGATCTTGTCTGCATAAGCAAATATTTCTTCGTGTATGGGTGACTGTTTGGGATGAGCACTACACATTACGTTCCGGTTAATGTCGCCACATGTTGCTATAGAATCCAATTTTGATTGATTAAACTCCTTTATAGTGGGTTTTATTTTTGATTTTAAGATTCCATGCAACTGTATAGTTTGCCGGGTCGTAATTTTTATAACCCCGGTTGAATTCTTTCCTGCAATTTCATGCGCTGCTATCCATTGGTCTGAAGTGAGAAACCCGCCCGGCAAACGAAGTCGTATCATGAATGAAAATAAACGTTCCAGTTTTTTTTCTGCACGTTCTTCACGCCTGTCGCGATCATCCTGCTGGTACATCCCGTGAAATTTTATTAACGATTGATCGTCTTCACGAATGGCTCCCGTTAATTCATCGTGGAGACTTTCAACAATAGTTCCCCGTAACCCGTCGCTTTCAGTTTTAATTTTTTCTATCGGTGATAGTTGTTCCGCCATTTTAATTTTTTTTGCCTCATCCTTGTCCCTCTCCAGAAGGAGAGGGACAAGGATTATTAGAATTATCTTTTGAATTTTCAATCTTAGTCTCCGATACCATTTGTTCCCCGCTTTTTGCTAATTGGGATTATCTCAATCCATAAAAGCCAAAGCCCCTTCAGGGGTTGGGGTCAATATACGTCGGTTATATACCGGCCATCTTCTTTCAAATCGTCAAGGTATTTAACTGCGTCAACCCTTGATCTTTCGCCAAATTTTTCAATGATATCTATTACTGTATTTTCCACATCGAAGCTCATAGGATCTTTTGTGCCACAAACGTAAACATAGCTGCCGGTTTGCAACCACTCAAAAAATTCATTTCCATGTTGCAACATTTTATGCTGCACATAAATTTTTTCTTGCTGGTCTCTGGAGAAAGCCGTGGTAACTTTAGTTAGCGTTCCTGTTTCAAACCAGTTTTGAATTTCACTTTGGTATAGGAAGTCCGTCACAAAATGCTGTTCTCCGAAAAACAACCAATTTTTTCCACTCGCGCCAGTTGCATCACGCTCCGCGATAAAGGAGCGGAATGGCGCAATTCCGGTTCCGGGTCCTATCATAATTATGTTCTTATCTTCTTCGGGTAACCTGAAGCGATGGTTGGGATGAATGTAAAAAGGTAACGCATTGCCTGAGTCGAAATGTGATAAGAAATTAGATGCTAAACCGTATTTGATGTCACCATCAACTTTAAATGAATTTCTTGCTACAGTAATATGTATTTCACCTGAATGCGCCTCCGGCGAAGACGCAATGGAATACAGCCTGGGAGCGGTGGGTTCTAATATTTTTACGATCTCTGTAAATTGATCCGGATTTTTTACCGGGTGATCTTTAAGAAGATCTAATAAATCACATCTTTCAATGACGAAATCTTTTTGAACAATTGAAGCATATTGCTTTACCACCCGCTCGTGCAGGTAAGTTATATTCAGTTTTTTGTGAAGAAGGTTGTATAATGAAATTAACTCCCCCTTATAATCAACACTGGTAGTATCCTCAATCTTTGTCAAGGCGATAATCTCTTCAACAACTGCTTTATTATTTTCAGGAATGATACCTATTGAATCACCCGGTTGATAGCTTACTTCTTCTGCCTCGATCTCAATATGAAACGTTTCTTTGTTGCTGCCGCGATCATTTAAATTGATGTGAGCAAGCAATTGTCCGTTATATATTTTTTTACCCGGCGATTTTTTTGAAACAATCCTTGGTGCAACGACTGATTCCGTTGCATCCCCGTCATTGTTTAATGCTTTACATATTTCATCAAACCATTGCTCCGCCTCAGCATTATAATCAACGTCGCATTTTTGAATTGGATACAAGCGTTTACCACCTAACTTGGTCAATTGCTCATCAACATCTTCACCTGCCTTACAAAATAACGGATAGGAGGTATCTCCTAATGCAAGCACACTGTATTTTAATTTATCCAGTTTGAATCCGTTATTGTGTACATGGTCATAAAACTTTTTTGCAGCTGCCGGTGGTTCACCGTCACCGTGAGTACTGATCACAGCAAGGAAGTATTCTTCTTTAGCCAGGTCATTGAGTCTGTATTGATCCATGCTTTGAACTTTCGCATGGATGCCTTGTTTCTTTGCTTTGGCGGCAAATTCGGTAGCAAGCTTTTTAGAATTTCCTGTTTCAGTTCCATAAGCAATGGTAATTTTATTCACGCCGTTTTTCGTGATTGTCTTCTGAACCGGTGACTTTGTTGATACAATACCATTCAGATAACCATTTATCCAAATCAATTCTTCGTTAGTTGATTGTTCGATAAGATCCAATAAAGTCTTTAGTTTATTTTCAGCTAACATTCTGTTGCAAGTTTTCCGGGTTATTAATTTTGATTACCTGGTTTGTCATCGGCTTAAAATAGTATTCGCGATTATTATTATTAGTAAGCCATTCAAATTGTTCATGAAGTGATACCACCTTGCCAATAATTACTAATGAGGGAGAAATAAATTTCCGACCTCTTAAAGTGTTTTTATAATCATAGAGATTGGTTATGATCACATTTTGCAAAGGTGTTGTTGCCTGTTCCACAATGGCGAGCAATTTATCTTCATGAATGTGATTTATTGTTAATTTCTCAACCGCATTGTCTAATGTTTCAGACGACATATAGAAAACCAATGTGTCATCTGTATTGGCTAACTCTTTCCAATAAGCATCACTAACAATATCAGATTTGTAGTAAGTGAGAAAACGGACAGAAGTAGCATAACCTCTTGCTGTGAGAGGGATACCCGCAGTTGCTGCTGCACCCAATGCAGCCGTAACTCCGGGAATTATTTCATAAGGAATGTTATGGGCAACCACAGTTTCTAACTCATCCAGGATATTCGAAAAAAGAGATACGTCTCCTCCTTTCAGGCGAACAACTAATTTGCCAAGCAGGCAATAGTGAACAATTAATTCATTGATAGTTTGTTGGGGTGTTGAAATACCATGCCTGCATTGTTTGCCTACTAAAATAATCTCAGCATCGGGGTTAACGTAGGTACCCAAAATTTCATCACTCACCAGGCGGTCAGTAAGTACTATATCAGCTTCCTGTAAGTATCGTACAGCCTTAACCGTTATAAATTCAGGGTCACCAGGGCCAGCTCCTGCAATTACCAGTTTTCCGTTTTTTAATTGTTGTCCCATTATAGGTCTACTTATTTAGTAGGGTATATTTTCAAAAAAATTTTATATCTTATTGTATCATACAAGC
Organism: Ginsengibacter sp.; assembly: GCF_057362405.1. Classification (NCBI taxonomy): domain Bacteria; kingdom Pseudomonadati; phylum Bacteroidota; class Chitinophagia; order Chitinophagales; family Chitinophagaceae; genus Ginsengibacter; species Ginsengibacter sp. The sequence goes on along the minus strand of NZ_JBMQQG010000091.1, from coordinate 40,056 downwards.
ACCAACGGTTACACAACTTGTTTCATCAATTAGTATAGCGCCGCCATTCTGCCGCAGTTCTTTGTACGAATCAAATGCAACTGGCGAGGCAGTTTTTATGGTTACCCTTATAATGTCATTTAATTTAGCTTTATCAGGTGATTCATTTTTTTTCAGTGTGTTCACATCTAATTTGTATTGAATTTCTTTCACAACGCAACGAACTAGCCGGCTGTTAATCTGGAGAAAATATTTGTTGCCGGGTTTCAATGGCTTATTATCCATCCAGCACAACATCGCCTCAAACTCCTGCGAAGTTTTCGGCTGATTATTTTCTGCAACAATCATATCTCCCCGGCTTACATCGACATCGTCTGCCAAATGCAACACAACACTTTGTAGTGCATAAGCTTCGTCAATCTCCTTACCTCCAATTTCAATGGCAGCGATTGTGCTTTCAACACCGGAAGGAAGCACTGTTACCTTATCACCTTTTTTATAAATACCGCTGATGACCTTTCCTGCATAACCCCTGTAATCGTGAAGATCTTCCGATTGAGGACGAATAACATACTGTACAGAAAACCTCGGGTCAGTAATATTAATATCTGAATCTAATTGAACATTTTCTAAATGATGCAGCAACGATTCACCCTCATACCAGGGGAAATTTTCGGATTTTTCTACAATGTTCGCCCCGTTTAATGCACTGATGGGAATATATTTTACATCTTCAAGTCCCAGGGATTTTGCCACTTCCTGGTAGTCTATAACTATATTATTATATACATCCTGCGAATTACCTACCAGGTCCATTTTGTTGATAGCAACTACTACATGGGGAATATTTAGTAGCGAAGCAATTACTGAGTGCCGGCGGGTTTGCTCAACAACACCATTTCTTGCATCAACTAAAATGATAGCCAGTTCTGAATTGGAAGCACCGGTAACCATATTTCGAGTATATTGAATATGCCCGGGCGCATCGGCAATAATAAATTTACGCTTGGGTGTTGAGAAATATTTGTAAGCGACATCAATCGTAATGCCTTGCTCTCTTTCTGCACGTAGGCCATCCGTTAGTAATGCCAAATCAATTTCTCCATTACTTTTATTTTTGCTTTGTTTTTCGATGGCAGCCAACTGATCAATCAAGATTGATTTACTATCGTACAGCAGTCTTCCAATTAATGTACTCTTGCCATCATCAACACTTCCAGCGGTTATAAATCTTAAAATGTCCATTTTATTTTGTTGTCATTTTATAATAATCGTTAAACATCGTACATCAAACATCATAAATTAAAAGTAACCCGTCTTCTTCCTGTCTTCCATTGCGGCCTCGGAAACTTTATCATCTATTCTGGTTTCGCCACGCTCGCTTGTTTTGGTGGCTATAATTTCTTTGATGATATCATCGATGTTTGACGCATTGGATTCAACCGCCGCTGTACACGTCATGTCGCCAACGGTGCGATAGCGCACTTTCTTTGTTGATACTACATCAGTTTCATCTGGAATTATAAATTCTGAAACAGAAACTAACTGTCCCTCATACTCGATGACTTCTCTTTCATGAGCGAAATAGATAGATGGTAATTCAATTTCCTCTCTCTTTATATAGTTCCAGATATCAAGTTCAGTCCAGTTGCTGATCGGGAAAGCACGAACGTTTTCTCCTTTATGAATTTTACCGTTATAGGTATTCCATAATTCAGGTCTCTGTAATTTTGGATCCCATTGACCGAATTCATCTCTCACAGAGAATATTCTTTCTTTTGCCCTTGCTTTTTCCTCATCTCTCCTGGCGCCGCCGATCAGGGCGTCAAATTTGAACTCCTCGATAATGTCAAGCAGGGTATAGGTTTGCAGCGAATTCCTGCTTGCAAATTTCCCTTTCTGTTCGGTTAGGTTTTTTTCTTTAATGGTGTCCTCTACTTTTCTTACAATTAATTTTTCACCGATTTCATTTACCAATTCATCTCTAAATTGTAATGCTTCAGGAAAATTATGACCCGTATCAATATGCACCAATGGGAAAGGAAATTTTCCGGGACGAAATGCTTTTAGAGCGAGATGTACTAACGTTATGGAATCTTTGCCACCTGAAAACAACAATGCAGGACGCTCGAACTGTCCTGCCACTTCACGCATAATATGAATCGCTTCCGACTCTAATTGCGCCAAATAATCCAAATGGTATTTACTCATCTTTAATTTTATTTAGATAACGAAGCCTGCTCATGAACATGAAGGCCACATTCTTTTTTTGTATTGTCTTCCCACCACCAGCGCCCGGCACGAAAATCTTCTCCAGGTCTTATAGCCCTTGTACATGGTGCACATCCGATACTTACAAATCCTTTATCATGTAATGAGTTATAAGGAATATCATTATCATTAATATATTGTTTTACCTCTTCTGTTGTCCAGTGGAGAATAGGATGATATTTTATTATGTTATTACTTTCGTCCCATTCAACCTGTGGCATATTGTGGCGATCTGCAGAGTGTTCTGCCCTAAGGCCAGTAATCCAGATTGAGTTATCTTTTAAAGCTCTTTTTAACGGAGCTACCTTTCTTATATAACAACAGTCTTTCCTGTTTTCAACCGATTCATAAAATGCGTTAGGACCCTTTTCTGCTACAAAATTTTCCAATGAAATAGCGTCAGGATAGTATGCCTTTATGTGGGTGTTATACTTTTCATTGGTAGCCCTCCACACAGAATAAGTTTCGGGAAATAATCTTCCTGTGTCCAGCGTGAAAATTTTTATCGGAAGCTGATTACTTAATATCTTATCGGTAATAACCTGGTCTTCATAACTAAAGCTGGTAGAAAAGGTTACAGCACCCGGAAACTGCCTGGTTAACATCAACAGATATTCATCAATGCTTACAACTTTTGCTGTTTCGGCGAGAGATAAAGTATGATCTTTTAACTCCTGTGACATTTAATGAATAGGTATTTTTTAGTTTTTATTTTAAAAGGGAATTTTTGAAAATATGGTTGTCGCTTCATCGAATTATTGACCAGTAACAACAACTCATTGAGTAGTTTGGCATAGACACCTGTGATAGAAATGATAAGTGTTTCATATATTAAAAAATCTAATAGTCTACCACAAAAGTAGGATATAGAATTTTAAAAATTACAAATATTTTTAAACACGCCTGTTTTCTTTCTTAACGATATTATAAAAATATTTACATAATTGAGCTGTGAACTAATCTTAAAGTGTTGACAGGCATTGATTTCAATAGTTTGATTAAAAGAAATATTTATGATTAATTTTTTTTGTATGATTAAAAAAAAATTTTACCAGGAGAAAAACCCACTACGTCGTATGTATCATTTATCAAAATGAATATTTCTAATTGATCCATATCAATGTAATTTCTTATTCCATCTCAATGGACGAAGCCATCAACCAGGCCTAGCTTTGCATTATAAAAATTTTAGAAAATGGAATTATTAAATGCACTTGAATGGCGCTATGCTTCAAAAAAAATGAACGGTAAAAGAGTACCCGAAGATAAAGTAGAAAATATATTGGAAGCTGTAAGGCTTGCCCCTTCATCCATTGGCTTGCAACCGTATAGCGTGATAGTTATTACCGATCCGGAACTAAAGAAGCAAATATTACCCATTGCCAACAATCAGCAACAAATTGTTGATTCTTCACATTTATTGGTATTTGCAGCATGGGATAAAATAACAACGGAACGTGTTGAAGACTTTATAAGCCTTAATGCAAAAATGAGAAATGTTTCTGTTGAATCTCTTGATGGTTTAAAGAGTAAACTTTTAAACATTTCAATTCGTCCGGAAGATGAAAATTTCGAATGGGCTGCACGCCAAACTTATATAGCTTTTGCCACGGGGATAGCTGCAGCTGCAGAAGAAAGAGTAGATGCTACACCGATGGAAGGCTTCAATAATGCAGCTTTGGACGAGTTATTAAATTTAAAAGAGAAAGGTCTTCGCAGTCTTATACTACTTCCACTTGGATATCGCGAAAAAGAAAAAGATTGGCTGGTAAATCTTCCAAAAGTGAGGAGAGAAAAAGAAAAGCTTTTTATTACACATTTAGTATAGTTAAATTAAAATCATCAAAAAAACAAAGAATGAAAAAATTATTATCTACAAATCCAAATAACTGGATGGTATTGGTGGCAAGACTCGCATTAGGAATCACAATATTTCCGCACGGTGCGCAGAAATTACTGGGCTGGTTTGGAGGCTACGGCTATAATGGAACAATGGGATTTTTAACCGGCCAAATTCATCTTCCGTGGATTATAGCTTTGCTGGTTATCTTAATCGAATTTTTTGGTTCACTTCTATTGATATTCGGCTTCCTCACACGCATTGCTGCCTTCGCAACTATGGCTAGCTTCCTGGGAGTGTTATTTACAGTTCATATTGGCAACGGTTTTTTTATGAACTGGGGAATGCAGCCTAACCATGGCGAAGGCTACGAATATTTTATTTTATTGTTTGGCCTGGTAGTTATGCCGTTGATCGCTGGTGGTGGAAAAGCGAGTGTTGATGCAGCAATTACTAAGAATAAATGATCTTAAATTATCTATTGTAATATGGCGTCTTTTTTAACCTCAGAAACGATGACAACATTATCAGACTTTAAGTTATTTACTGCAAATCTTAAGAAACAGGATCAATTGATGCCTGTTTTATTTATTGGTCATGGTTCACCCATGAATGGGATTGAACATAACCAGTTTAGCAATAATTGGGCACAATTGGCAAAAGAGATTCCGGAGCCCGCTGCTATTTTGGTGGTGTCTGCACATTGGCTGACCCGCGGAACGAAAATAACAGCTATGGATTTTCCCGAAACGATACATGATTTCGGAGGATTTCCCAGGGAATTGTACGAGGTAGAATACCCGGCACCTGGCAATCCCGAGCTCGCAAAAGAAACAGCAGCGTTAATTAAAACTGCTGATGTGGAATTAACACATGATTGGGGCCTCGACCACGGTGCCTGGACTGTTGTGAAGAATATGTATCCTGAGCCTAAAATCCCGGTATTACAATTAAGCATCGATTATACCAAAGGTGCACAATATCACTATGACCTTGCGAAAGAGCTTGCGTCTCTGCGCAACAAAGGCGTGCTTATAATGGGAAGCGGTAATATGGTTCACAATCTCAGGTTAGTATCTTTCGACAAAATTGACACAGAGTTTGGTTTTGATTGGGCTGTTGAAATGAATGAAGTTTTCAAAAAGAACATCGTGAACCGCGACCACCTGGCGTTAATTAATTATGAAAAATTTGGAAACGCTGGGAAACTGGCAATCCCCACACCTGATCATTACTATCCGCTTTTATATACATTGGGGTTGCAAGGTAAAAATGAGGTAGCTCATATTTTCAACGATAAATTAATGGCCGGCTCACTCACAATGACCTCCCTAATGATTAATTAACTCGTGGAATAAATTAGTATTAACCGAAAATTAATTATCTGTTTCTATTTCACATTTCCGCAATGAAGTATTCTACAATTTATTCACAATTTTAAATGAAATCAGGTTTAAAAAGATGCTGTTCGATTGCCGGTTGGACATTGTAGATATTTATTGAAGAATCCTTCTACCACACTATGTTTCGTGATAAATAATTACATTTGCCCATTGTAAAATGTAACATTTTTTGTTTTCCATACCCGATTGAATAGGAATAATTTGGGGAGGATGTATTTTTCCAATTTCCTTTTAGAATTAACCAACTTTACAGTTGCTTCAGATATCAGAATAATTAGCCCGTCATCACATTTAGAGGACTGCTGTTTAATTTTAGTTTAAATATTTAATGTAAATATGGCCAATAAAGGTTTGTACAATCCGCAATTTGAACATGACTCATGTGGAATTGGATTCGTTGCCAATATAAAAAGCAATAAAAGCCACCAGATAATTTCTGATGCTTTGACGATTCTTGAAAATATGGAACACCGGGGAGCTTGTGGTTGCGAAGCCAATACAGGTGACGGAGCAGGGATCCTGATTCAGACACCACACGAATTTTTCTTTGATGAATGTTTAAAGTTGGGGATTCACTTACCAACCTATAGTAAATACGGGGTAGGTGTTTTGTTTTTCCCCAAAGACATCAGGCTTAGAGAAGAATGTCGCGATATTTTCAACCGTTCTGCGGAAACTCTGGGACTGGAAATTCTCGGTTATCGTCGAGTACCCGTGAATACTGATGGTATCGGTCTTACAGCATTATCAGTAGAACCAGAAATTGAGCAGGTTTTTATTGCCTGCCCGGATCATATCAACAATCCTGATGATTTTGAAAGAAAATTATTTGTGTTAAGAAATTATGCCGCACAAACAATTAACAATACAGTAAGAAAGGATGCGATTGGGTTTTACGTTGCTTCACTTTCTTACAAAACAGTTATCTATAAAGGACAGCTTACCAGCCTACAATTGCGAAATTATTATCCTGATCTGAGTAATAAAAAAATTGTGTCAGCATTTGGCCTTATACATTCCCGCTTTGCAACTAATACCTTTCCTTCCTGGAAGCTTGCGCAGCCGTTTAGATATATTGCCCACAACGGTGAAATAAATACTTTACAGGGAAATTTAAACTGGTTACGCACAAGCGAAAAGAGTTTTGTTTCTCAATATTTCAGCAAGGAAGATATGGAAATGTTGCTGCCCGTTGTGGAGCAGGGACAGTCCGATTCGGCCAGCCTTGATAACATGATAGAATTGCTTACATTATGTGGCCGCTCTCTTCCACATGTTATGATGATGTTGATTCCTGAAGCGTGGGACGGTAACGAACATATGGATCCTGTAAAAAAAGCTTTTTATGAATTCCATGCTTCATTTATGGAACCCTGGGACGGACCTGCATCCATTTCATTTACAGATGGAAGGTTGATTGGTGCAACTTTAGACAGGAATGGACTTCGGCCTTCGAGGTATTGTATTACTACCGATGATCGGGTAATTATGGCATCAGAGACAGGGGTACTTCCCATAGATCCAAAACTTATTAAGGAAAAAGGAAGATTACAACCGGGGAAAATGTTTGTTGTCGATTTGGGAGAAGGAAGAATTATTAGTGATGATGAAATCAAACATAAAATCTGTTCACAAAAACCTTACAGTGAATGGTTGAATAAATATAAAATCCGGCTGGAAGAATTGCCGGAACCGCGGGTTATGTTTACCCACCTGGAGCACCAGCAGGTTTTTAAATATCAAAAAGCGTTTGGTTATACAACGGAAGACCTGGATTTATTGATTGCACCGATGGCTTTGACCGGAAAAGAACCAACTGGCTCAATGGGCAGCGACGTACCATTAGCAGTTTTGAGTGATGAACCCCAGCACCTGAGCAGCTATTTTAAACAGCTTTTCGCACAGGTAACAAATCCTCCCATTGATCCGATCCGGGAGAAGTTAGTGATGTCTCTTGCAACTTTCGTTGGTAATAATGGAAATCTTCTCGAGGAAGATCCATTGTCATGCCATTGTGTTGCCCTTAAACATCCTGTATTATCTAATCATGAATTGGAAAAAATCAGGAGTATAGATACCGGGATTTTTCAGGCAAAAACGCTACAGACCTATTTTATGGCTGATGGTAAGCCGGGTTCATTACAAAGAGGTATTGAACGCCTGTGCCGTTATGCTGTCGATGCAGTTGCTGATGGTTTTGAAGTATTGATATTATCAGACAGAGCAATTGATTCAGAGCATGCTGCAATTCCTTCTTTGTTGGCAACTTCAGCCGTTCACCATCATTTAATTAAGAAAGGTTTGCGTGGGCAGGTAGGTTTGGTTATTGAAGCAGGGGATGTATGGGAAGTGCACCACTTCGCTTGCCTTATCGGCTTTGGTGCTACGTGTATCAATCCGTACCTGGCCTTGTCAACCATACGAGATATGAAGATTTCGGGGAAATTGATTACAGATCTCAATTCGACTGATCTTAAGAAAAACTATGTAAAGGCGGTCAATGACGGATTACTGAAGGTATTTTCAAAAATGGGCATTTCTACATTTCAGTCTTACCAGGGAGCGCAAATTTTTGAAATAATAGGAATTGACAGGTCGGTTATAAGCAAATATTTTATTGGAGCAACCTCCCGAATTGAAGGTATGGGACTAGATGAAATCGCCACGGAGACGTTAGTCAAACATTTCTTTTCTTTTAGTAGGAAGAGTATTCCGATTGAGCGGCTTACTGTTGGGGGCGCTTATCAATGGAAACGTAAAGGAGAATTTCATTTATTCAATCCACAAACAATCCACTTGCTGCAATATTCTACAAGAATGAATGATTATTCAATCTTTAAGAAATATTCAAAACTGGTAAACGATCAAACTGAAAAAGCTGCTACACTAAGAAGTCTTTTTCAATTTAAAAATATTAGACCTTCAATTTCGATAGACGACGTAGAGCCTGCAGAAAATATTTATAAAAGGTTTGCTACAGGTGCCATGTCTTTTGGCTCCATTTCATGGGAAGCCCATACTACCCTGGCCATCGCAATGAACCGGCTCGGCGGTAAAAGTAATACTGGCGAGGGTGGAGAAGATGAAGTAAGGTATGTAAGATTGCCTAACGGTGACTCAATGCGCAGTTCTATAAAACAGGTTGCATCTGCCAGGTTTGGCGTTACAAGTGAATATCTCACAGAAGCGGACGAACTGCAGATAAAAATGGCTCAGGGAGCCAAGCCAGGCGAGGGTGGACAATTACCCGGACATAAAGTTGACGACTGGATTGGACGGGTTCGCCATGCAACAGCAGGAGTTGGGTTAATTTCGCCTCCACCTCATCATGATATTTATTCCATTGAAGATCTGGCTCAATTAATCTTTGATCTAAAAAATGCTAACAGGAATGCCAGGATAAATGTAAAATTAGTTTCAAAGGCAGGTGTAGGTACTATTGCCGCAGGTGTCGCAAAAGCAAAGGCTGATGTTATTTTGATTTCTGGTCATGACGGAGGTACAGGGGCTTCGCCGCTTAGTTCTATAAAGCATGCAGGGCTACCATGGGAACTTGGTCTTGCGGAAACGCATCAAACATTAGTAAAAAACAAACTTCGCAGCCGTGTAATTGTGCAGACGGACGGACAATTAAAAACGGGAAGGGACATTGCAATTGCAACTTTGTTAGGTGCCGAAGAGTGGGGTGTTGCAACGGCAGCCTTGGTGGTGGAAGGATGTATCATGATGCGGAAATGCCACTTAAATACCTGCCCGGTAGGCGTTGCGACTCAAAACCCTGAACTAAGAAAACGTTTCACAGGCGATGCTGACCATGTTGTTAATTTGTTTAAATTTTTAACTCAGGAATTAAGAGAGATAATGGCTGAGCTTGGTTTTAGAACTATTAATGAGATGGTGGGCCAGGTAGATTATCTTGAAAAAAGGGAAAATATAACTCATCCTAAGTTTGCTAAATTGGATTTGTCACCCATCTTATATAAAGAGCCAGCGTCTGAATTTACAGGTTTGTTCAAATCGGAAGAACAGGATCATGGCTTAGCTAATGTGCTTGATTGGAAGTTATTAAAAGCGGCAGAGCCGGCTATTGATCACCTTCAAAAAGTGAAGCAATCATTTAATATTCAAAATACTGACAGAACCACTGGTACGATTTTATCAAATGAAATCTCAAAAAAATATAAAGCAGCGGGATTGCCCGATGATACTGTTCACTTCAAATTTACCGGTACTGCCGGTCAGAGTTTTGCGGCATTTAATACAAAAGGTGTGACGCTTGAATTAGAGGGAGACGCTAACGATTATTTTGGCAAGGGCCTTAGCGGCGCTAAGCTAATTGTTTATCCATCAAAGGATGCAGGGTTTGTTCCCGAAGAAAATATTATCGTTGGGAATGTGGCTTTTTATGGCGCTACTTCGGGAGAATCCTATATCCGCGGAAAAGCAGGAGAGCGTTTTTGTGTTCGTAATTCAGGCGCAAATGTGGTAGTAGAAGGAGTAGGGGATCACGGTTGCGAATATATGACCGGGGGTAACGCCGTTATCTTGGGAGAAACGGGAAGAAATTTTGCTGCAGGTATGAGCGGGGGAATTGCTTATGTATATAATGTCCAGCATAATTTCGATTCATTGTGTAATAAAGAAATGGTTGACTTGGATCCCGTCGACGGAGACAGCAAAGATGAAAAGTTACTGCGTCACATGATCGGTCAGCATTACCAACTGACCAAAAGCACTATTGCAAAGTTCATTCTAAATGATTTTGAAAATCAATTGAAAAATTTTGTAAAAGTATTTCCGAAAGATTACAAGAAAATACTGGTTGAAAGAAAAGAAATGATTCCCGTAAAATAATACAAGCATTTATAATTTATAAAGATTTTTAAAAATAAGAATATTTAATTGTTAGATTGAATGGCAAAACCAACAGGATTTTTAGAATTTACCAGGGAACTTCCCCAAAAACGACCGCCGGGCGAAAGAGTTAATGATTACTATGAATTCGTGGAGAGATATACAGATGAAAAATTAAATCAGCAGGCGGCACGATGCATGGATTGCGGAATTCCTTTTTGTCATCACGGATGTCCGTTAGGCAATGTTATTCCGGAATTTAATGACGCCGTTTACAGAAAAAGCTGGAAAGAGGCTTACGACATTCTCACCTCAACAAACAATTTTCCTGAGTTTACCGGGCGTATTTGCCCCGCTCCTTGCGAAACATCATGCGTATTAGGTATTAATCAACCCGCAATTACAATTGAAGAAATAGAAAAACATATCATTGAAATTGCATTCGACCACGGGTTTGTAAGGGCTAAAAAGCCAAATGTAAGAACAGGCAAAAAAATTGCCATTGTGGGCTCCGGTCCCGCTGGCCTGGCAGCGGCTGCACAATTGAATTATGCAGGCCACATGGTTACTGTGTTTGAACGCGACGACATGCCTGGAGGATTACTGAGATACGGAATTCCCGATTTCAAATTAGAAAAATGGGTTGTTGAACGCAGAATTAAATTAATGGAGGAAGAAGGTGTTGTTTTCAATTGTAATTCAAACGTGGGAGTTGATATAAGTATCAATGATCTGCTTCGTGAATATCACGCAATTGTATTGGCAGGAGGTTCTACCATTCCTAGGGATTTAAGTATTCCCGGAAGAGAATTAAAAGGAGTCTATTTCGCGATGGATTTTTTGAAACAACAAAATAAACGAGTTTCGGATATTGAAACAGAAGCGGAAAATATTTTTGCCTCTAATAAGAATGTGGTGGTAATTGGCGGTGGAGATACGGGGAGCGATTGTGTCGGTACATCAAATCGGCACAAAGCAGCATCAGTAACCCAATTCGAGCTATTGCCAAAGCCTCCCGACAGTCGCACTTCTTATATGCCCTGGCCAACCTATCCAATGTTAATGAAGACAACCAGTTCCCATGAAGAAGGTGTTGAGCGTAATTGGGCAATTGCTACTAAAGAATTCGTTGGAGACGAAGAAGGTAATCTTAAAGCTTTGAAGATTGTTAGTCTTGAGTGGAAATTTACAGATGACAATAGGCCGGCGAAATTTGTGGAGGTAGAAGGAAGTGAGACTGAAATTCCGTGCGAGCTTGCGTTGTTGGCAATGGGATTTTTGCATCCTCAGCACGAAGGCTTACTTGAACAGCTTGAAATTGAACTGGATGAAAGAGGCAATGTAAGAGCTTCGGAAAAAAATTATCACACAAACATTTCAAAAATATTTGCGGCCGGCGATATGCGCAGAGGCCAGTCATTAGTTGTTTGGGCAATATCGGAGGGTAGGGAATGCGCTAGGAAAGTAGATGAATATCTTATGGGGCATTCTTTGCTTGAGGCAAAAGACCAGAATATTTTACATGAGATTTAGATAATTCTTTATATTAAAAAGAGTCCTGCGCCGAGCAGGATTTTTTAGGTTGAAAATTTTATATTAAAAATTAAAATATATAAAAAAATATTTATTAACATCGAGAGTGGTTAATTGTGGAATATTGATGTAATTAATTGATAATCATATTGTTGATAAAATTGTTAGATATATTATAAATATAAATATATAATTATATTGATTAAAAAATCAAAAAATTAAATATGTTTGACTTATGAACTTAAATAATAGAGAAATAAATTCGAAATTAATTATTCCGATTATTATTATATTATTATTTTTTCGTATGCCTGCCAAGAGCAATTATTCGAACTCAACATTTTTCCGTGGCATAGCAAAAATGTCAGGGAAATGAACAAGTATCCTTACAGTATGAAAAACATTTACAAAGTACGATGCTGGTAGAATTTACTGGTGCTTTAGCCCAAAAAAGGAAAGGAGCGTAGCTGATCGATTAACTTCTGAGAAAAGTTAATCAGTTACACCCCTTTCATTATTAATCTTTAAATCTAAAACAATGTTAAGAAAAATTTTCTTAGGTGCAATCGTATGTCTAACTTTTATTTCAGGTTTCTCTCAGTCTGATTCTACAAAACCCACAGCGCCACCTTCGCCGGCGCCAACGATCACTGGATCCGTTGATGCTTATTTCCGGTATAATTTTAATGATCCAAAGGATCACACCAACAATTTTACCAGTTTCACAAATGCACAGAATTCCTTCCAGTTGGGGATGGCGAGCATAAGGGCTGACCATAGTTTCGGGAAAGCAAGCGCCACAATAGATTTGGGATTCGGCACGCGAGCTGAAGAATTTGCTTACGGAGATCCAAATCATCCAACTTTATTTGCAGTCAAGCAAGCTTATATTAGTTATGCGATTTCCGATAAATTCAAACTTACTATAGGGAAATGGGCAACCCATATCGGATATGAAGTAACTGATGCTTACCTGAATCGTAACTACAGCATGGACTACATGTTTTCTTACGGACCTTTTTCTCACACTGGTCTTAAGGCTGATATAGGCCTTGGTAAAAAGAGCGCCTTGATGTTGGGCGTAGCTAACACAACTGATGTAGTGGCTGAGGCCGGTTCGAGAAGATATGCAATCGCCCAATTCAGTACTGGCACATCAGACGACAAAGTAAAGTTTTATTTGAACTACCAGGGTTCGTATGGTGGCTCTTTCAGTACTACCCAGTTTGACGCTGTGTTAACCGCGGCTGTTACTGACAAGTTCAGCATTGGATATAACGGCACGGTGCAGACAACAAAGCCGGAAGGCGGCTCAAGTGCCAGTTGGTGGGGCTCTGCAGTTTACCTGACAGCAGATCCTACAGCTGCTTTTGGAATCACACTGCGCGGCGAATATTTTGATAACAAAAAAGCCGTGGTTGCTGCGCCCGCTTCCGGCATATTTGATTTAACACTATCACCTAATTTCAGAGTAGGAAACCTTACTATAATTCCCGAGCTGAGAGTAGATGCGGGTAGCAATGAAATTTTTCTCAAAGGTGACGGCGTAACCGGCGCCAAAACAACGGTTACAGGTATACTCGCAGCCACATATCATTTTTAAATCTTTAACCACCATTTTTTACACACAAAAACCTTAACAATGAGATTATCTGATTTCACTAAAAGCTTTTACTTTTCGCGGAAAGGATTTTTCAAAATCTTTATCCCGCTGCTGATGGTATTGTTTATTACTATCGCACTTCCGGCTGTTGCACAGGACGCCGCCGGCACAAAAACCGGAACAATAAATGATGTTACTTCAGCTACAGTTGGGAAACCAACCGTAACAGAAATTGGCGACCAGGCCGGCCACAATAAAATTGCAATTAATATAATGTGGACGCTCATTACAGGCTTCCTCGTAATGTTTATGCAGGCTGGTTTTGCAATGGTTGAAACCGGTTTTACACAGAAGAAAAACGTGGCCCACACCATGACCATGAATTTTATGGTGTATGCAATTGGTATGCTCGGTTTCTGGATATGCGGTTTCGCATTTATGTTTGGAGGAGCCCTGAACGTGGCATCTTTAGGAGGTGCTGCAGGAGTTGCGAGCAGTGAATTCACAGTCCATTTATTTGGACATGATTTTGGACTTTGGGGTAAAGCAGGATATTTCCTAAATAGTAATGTTTATGATGTAGGAGTTTTCACATTATTCCTTTTCCAGATGGTGTTTATGGATACCACTGCCACCATACCTACGGGCGCAATGGCAGAAAGATGGCATTTCAAATCTTTTATTGTTTTCGGTTTCTTCATATCCATGTTCGTTTATCCAATTTTCGGTAACTGGGTTTGGGGTGGCGGATGGTTATCCCAACTTGGCGCCAACTTTGGATTAGGACATGGACACGTTGACTTTGCAGGTTCTTCAGTAGTGCATGAAGTAGGTGGCGTAGCAGCTTTGGCAGGAGCTATCGTTATTGGCCCCCGTATTGGTAAATATGGTAAAGATGGATCAGTAAATACTATTCCCGGTCACAATATTCCAATGGCAATAATAGGAACGTTTATTCTCGCATTTGGCTGGTTCGGTTTTAACCCCGGATCAACTCTCGCCGGAACTGACCTACGTATTTCAATTGTTGCCGTAAATACAATGCTTGCCAGTGCAGGCGGAGCTTTTGCAGCGGCTTTATATATGAAAGCAAAAACAAAAAAATGGGATCCGGCAATGATGGCCAATGGTATGCTGGCTGGTCTGGTTGCGATTACTGCTCCTTGCGCATTTGTAAATGCCCTCTCCGCAGTTATTATAGGTGTTATTGCAGGCATACTGGTAATAGTTGTAGCAATATTCGTTGATACAAAATTAAAAATTGATGATCCGGTAGGTGCATTCGCTGTTCATGGTGCAAATGGTATCTGGGGTGTTCTTTCTCTCGGGTTATTTGCAGATGGTTCTTACGGCGATGGATGGAACGGAGTTGCTGGTACGGTAAAAGGTTTGTTTTATGGCGATGGTAAACAATTTTTAGCTGAATTTATTGGCGCCTTAACATGCTTTGTATTTGTATTTGTGGTAATGTATATATTCTTCAAGATTTGTAAAGGTACAGCGATTGGACTCAGGTCAACTGCTGAGGAAGAAATAGGAGGTCTTGATATTCCTGAAATGGGTGTTCACGGTTATGTTGATTAATTAACCATATTTCCGGGGCGCTCTTTTGGGGCGCTTCCGGAATTTTTAAAAAATTAGGTTTGACAAAATTCATCAGAAAAGCTATCGATCCTATAAGGATTTTTATATCGGATAGCAGGTTTACAGGAATATTATTGCTAGCATGTACAGCGGTTTCATTAATCTTATCCAATTCAACTAACGGTGAGGCGTATAGGGGATTATGGAATAACGATATCCATTTGGGACTCCCTTTTCCACTTCCTCATTCGGGTTTAACGTGGATCAATGATTTTTTAATGGCCATTTTTTTCTTGCTCGCGGGTATGGAAATAAAACGCGAACTGTTAACCGGTGAATTGTCAAGTTTTAAAAGAGCGGTGTTGCCTTTTGGAGCGGCTTTGGGAGGAATGATCGTCCCTGCTCTTATTTATTCTTCTTTCAATATAACATCAAGCTTCGCTCATGGTTGGGGAATACCCACAGCTACTGATATTGCATTTTCATTGGGTATTGCTTCTTTGTTTGGGAAGAAAGTGCCCGCAAGTTTAAAAATATTCCTGATGGCATTGGCAATTATCGATGACCTGGGTGCCATTGTAGTAATTGCACTTTTTTATGGCAACCAAATAAAATGGATGTTCCTTTTAGGAGCAGCGCTTGCATATGGAGCTATCTGGACATTTAATTACTTTAAGGTGAAACAAGGTGTTATACAACTTGTTCTTTCGTTTGCATTGTGGTACCTGATATTTAATTCTGGTATAGAAGCGAGTATAAGCGGGGTGCTAATTGCCTTTACTATTCCTGTAAATTCATTACCAAAATTCGAGAAAGCTATTCATAAGCTGGTTAACTTCTTTATTCTGCCAGTTTTTGCCTTAGCCAATACGGCTATTATGATTCCTGCAGATATTGTAGGTTCATTGAACGATAGTGTGAGTTTGGGAATTATGTTTGGACTAGTTCTCGGCAAGCCGATTGGTATTTTTATTTTCAGCAGGGCTATGATTGCGCTTAAGATTGCAAAACTGCCTACCAATACAAATTTGAAGCAGCTATTAGGTGTCGGTTCATTGGCAGGTATAGGCTTTACCATGTCGATCTTTACCACAGCGCTTGCCTTTCACGAAGAAACATATAGAGATATTGCGAAAATTTCGATTCTTTTAAGTCTCGTATTATCGATGTTATTTAGTTTTATTTATTTTAGAATGATTCATCCAAAGGTTGTTGTAAAGCCTGCTCACAAACGACCTCCTTTAACACATTCGCAGGCTTCATTGGCAATGGGTTAAATACTGGAGCGCAACATTGGCTGCTTGCTAAAAATAGATTTGAAATATTTTCCCTTTTGGAAACTAAAAAGCTTTTCATTTCTATGAAAGGCTTTTTTAAATTCGGGCGCTGAACTTTCAGGAGTGAAAAGTTCAGGTATTATGGCATCTTTTAAAGAAATTGTATAAATTGACGCTTAGCAATTAAAACAGTCAAATCATTATGTCAACGTTAATAGTAATAGGGTTCATCCTGGTAATTGTATTAGCCGTTATTTTTCTTGCCTGGCGGGACGACAGGATTGGTGATCTCGGAAAGCGTGTAGAGATACTGGAACAACAGGCAAACAAAAAAATCGTAAGCAGGCTATTCTTTGTAGAGTTGAAATCGGTAAACAGTGTACTGGATACTCTCAATAATTGTTTCTACGAAATTGATGCCAATGGCGACTACGATATCGACACAGAATACAGGCTCGATGATGTGTCCGACGAATGGTGGGATTCTTTATCAATGAACGACCTTGCTGTTGTAAATAAAATGAAAAATGCAAAAACATAAATTCACGGGACTGTTATCAAAACCAAAGCTGCCTGATGATAATACCATTTCCTGGATTTAGCTGACATCAACAATCACATTCTTTTCATTCTTCGGATCGATTCTAATGTTTATTTCTTTGCCTGGTTGAAAAAACATCATTCGTTTACGGGAAACGATTGTTTTACAACCCGCCGTATACACCTGCCCCTCCTTATTTTTAATTTCCATTAGAAGCTTGAATTGAGGGTTTTGGTTAACCGTGATATTGGTTTCGTGCACCTCTAATATCTTCGCTTTCGCGGGAATGCCTTCGGTTTGTAATCGCCGGGTATTAAATTTCGGCTGCCATAAAAATTTGTATAAGAAATAGCCCATGCCGCCGAAAACAACAACCAACGCAAAAGCGACAGGAATACTGTTTGGCCCGCCCGCCTTCAGTACAGCTCTCACCGCTATAATTACTCCCGCGATGCCACCAAGAATTCCAACAAGGTCCCAACGGATTTTTTTCATAAATGAATTTTATTCAAATTGTTCAAAATAAATAATCTCAACCTAAAAAACTGTTGTTATTCAAAGCCAAAATATTTATGGATTAAGGCAGTAAATAGGCAGTCAATTTACATGTTTAAAGTTTGATACAAGGCACTATGATGTTCAAAAAATATAATGTTGTGTCAACTTTAAGATGAAGCATACACTAAGATCACAATGCGGAATCCTTAGTGTTCTTCGTGGCCCTGTTTGCCGACAGGCAGGTTTGTGGGAGCAATGATCAAGACATAATAAACATTGGACCAGCTTATAGTTCTTCTCCATGCTGGCTCACATCAAGCCCCGCAATTTCATCTTCTGCGGAAACCCGGAGAGGACTGATGAGATCAGTTATCTTCAGCAACAACAGCGACCCGAAAAACGCAAATACCGATACCGCTGCTAAAGCTATAAGATGCACCGTAAATAGATGCGTCTCACCATAAAAAAGACCATTTCCCGTGGTATTACCAGCATTTACATTTTGATGTGCAAATACGCCGGTAAGCAGCATGCCTACCATGCCACCAACTCCATGACAGGGGAATACATCCAAGGTGTCGTCAATTGAAGTTCTGGAACGCCAGATGACAACCAGGTTGCTCACAACAGCGGCAACTATGCCAATCGTTAGTGAGTTCGGAATAGTAACAAAACCTGCGGCCGGGGTTATGGCAACAAGACCCACAACGGCTCCTATACAGCCTCCCATTACCGACGGTTTCTTACCCCGTAAAATATCAAAGAATATCCATGATATCGCAGCGGCAGCAGATGCTGTAGTCGTGGTGGCCAATGCGGTAGCAGCCAAATCTCCTGAACTCAATGCAGACCCGGCGTTGAATCCAAACCAGCCAAACCACAACAGCCCGGTCCCTAATAATACATAGCTGATTCTTGCGGGCTGATGCACCTGAACATGCCTTTGTTTAAGATATATGGCCGATGCCAACGCAGCCCAACCTGCAGACATGTGCACAACTGTTCCGCCCGCAAAATCCAGCACACCTGCTTTGAACATTAAGCCATCCGGGTGCCATGTCGAGTGGGCCAGCGGCGCGTAGATGCAAATCATAAAAAGACACAGAAAAATAAGATAGGAATTAAACCGGATTCTTTCAGCAAACGCCCCTGTTATTAAAGCAGGCGTAATAACTGCAAACTTCAACTGGAACATGGCGAAAAGTACAATGGGGATGGTGGGTGCCAGTTTCCAGGTTGCATTGCCGAGCATGCCCTTCATCATGAAGAAAGTCGAAGGATTCCCTATGAGGCCATGAACATCATCCCCGAAAGCCAGGCTAAAGCCAAAAATTACCCAGATGACGGTTATAACACCCATGCATACAAAACTTTGCATCATTGTCGAGAGTACGTTTTTTTTGCGAACCATTCCGCCATAAAAGAAAGCCAACCCAGGCGTCATTATCAATACGAGAGCGGTGGCTGTTAGCATCCACGCTGTATCGCCGGAATCAATTTTGTTGCCTTCAATGTGTACAAGTGAATGAGAAGGGAAAATAAGTGTCAGTATCAGGATTAGTAGAAGTATGGCAAAAGGAACAAATTTTTTCACGCTGGTATATTTTGGTAGTTGAGAATAAATAGTTAGATATAATGATAATTGTTATTAAAAGGATGTATCCGCAGAAAGCAATGCATTTAAAGTTAGTATTACAACAGGAGCGTATAAGAATTCCAATCACCAGAAAGCATGAAACGGGAAGAAAATAAGTGTCGACTCAAGATTGAGATCCCTATTGATATTTGAAGGTACATACAGGTAAGGGAAAAGGTTAGTTAAGCGCTGTTTGCTAATGATATTAGAAGACTTGCTAAATCTGGTATTTCTACCGGCTTGGGTAATAAATATTTTTGAGTCGCTGTTCCTGTTTAATAAATCCTCCCCCCGGGTCGGTTTACATGCTTTAACCTCGGCAGTTGAGTGGGATGGATGACTGTTATGAACGAAACGTTTGGAGGAAATTCTATTGTACAAAGTAGCCGCGTGGACCAGTTGTGAAAGTACCGGCGATTTCAGAGTAAAAAGTGCAAATGCCCCGTAATACTTCATGCCTTACTGTTGTTTATTATATTATAAATATTTATATGTAGATTACTTCTTGTGAATATCGACTTCTTGAGGTCATTTGTTTTCAAAAAACTAATTTGTTAAACCTTTTTTGGCGAAAATATAGGATTTACCCAAATAAAATTTGTATATCTGTCCTTTGTGAATAATTAGGGTAAAATATTTTAAGACTGTCAAAAGACTCTGATATTTTTCAGAAAAGATGAGGCTCATTTCAGAAAGATGAACGACTTCTAAAAAAGGAAGCGGCAACTTTCGAAAAAGATGAAGCGCTTAAATTAAAAAGATGAAAAAGTTAATAATAATACTAATAGCTGCCTTATTCTTTATTTCCGCGCCGGCACAGAGCAGGAAAGACGGCTACGGCAAGCAAGATCGTAACCAGGTAAGTCAAACCCCGGGGCAGGACATCAGTGAAAACATGCGATCAGTTAATAAGGGCCGTTAGATGCGGCGTTTATTTATTTACATGATATCTTTTTCACAAGCGCCCGGCTTGACAGCGTAGCTTCCCCCCTCATCGTGCCTTAATAATTTTAAGGATTTCGACAAAAGTTGATTCCAGCGAACGACCTAACTTACTGGCTGTCGACCCGTTGATTTAAACTTAATACCAATTTTTGCTTATAAAAAAATTTGACAAAATTTGCATTTGACGTAAAACATTTTTAGTTTTAGTGATAATAACCCCATTAATCAAAACTTACGCAACGCAGTTCCTGAATTTTATTTAAGTCTCCTTATTTTCCGTAAACTCTTACGGCAGCACGTAATGGTTTTTTTTAGATAAGTAATTCAATACGTATGTTTTAAAATCAACAGGTGAATTTATGAAGCTCAACAGGGCACCCATATGCAGCGTCACGTGGATAAGCATTAGAAAACCGGCTTACTTTCTAATGTTGCTTATGCTGTCAAATGTTTCATTTTGTCAGTCAAAGATATCTGCAAAGCAAGGAGAACTAGATCTTAGTACCTGGAACTGGAACAAAGATGGCATTACTGATTTAAATGGCGATTGGGAGTTTTATTGGAATAAATTATATACACCTTCTTCGTTTGACACCGCTGATATATCGTCCCGTGCGTATGCTAATGTACCTGGGTTTTGGAATCGCCTTATTCCCGGAAAAGGAATATTAGAGCCAGGATTTGGTTATGCTACTTACCGGCTGAAAGTATTATGTCCCCCATCTAACGAAAAGCTTGCTCTAAAGTTTTTGACCATTAGCTCTGCATATAAATTATTTGTAAACGGCCAACAAATCTTCCAAATGGGGAATGTTGGAACGAGCAAAGCTGCTGCGACTGCCGCCTTCGTGCCTGCAATCGTTCCGGTAATTCCGAAAAATAATGAACTGAATATATTGATACAGGTATCAAATTTTGATTATGGCACAGGAGGTTTATGGGATTACATAAAATTAGGACCGAAGGAACAGATTGATGCTTATTGGATAAAAAATGTGTCGCGTGATTATTTTATTGCCGGCAGCTTTTTCCTAATGGGCGTATTTTATTTTGTAGTCTACCTCTTTTTCAGAAGGAGATTATCGCCTTTATATTTTAGTATCTTTTGTATATTAGTTGCCATTCGTCCGCTGGTAACCGATGAAATGGCCATTTACTATGTTGCCTACTGGAGTTGGCAATTTATAAAGCATATTGAGTTTGTGTCTTTATATTTAGCAGTTCCTATACTCTCTCTTTTCTCTTATGAATTATTTCCCGATGAATTTTCAAAGAGAATACTTCGTATGATCGTAATCGTTAGTGTTCCATTTGTACTGATAACGTTGATCTCTTCGCCTCTCATTTTTCGGTATTCCTTGCGCCTTTTCCAGGTATATATGTTCCTGACCGCATGCTATGGCTTGTATGTTTATGCAAACGCCGTTAGACATAAGAGGCCGGGGAGCGTTTACTTTTTGATCGGATTTGTTTTGTTTTTTATCACTTTTATTAACGATTTGCTTTATACCAGCCTTATTATTGAAAGCGTGCACCTGGTGTATGCAGGCCTTTTTGTTTTTGTTGTTTCGCAGGGGATAGCTCTTTCAAGGCAGTTTTTCTGGACCTTTTCAAGGCTTGAAATAGTGAATGCACAACTTGAACAAATAAACGATGAGTTAAGTAATAAGAATAATACCATTAACGAAACAAATGAAGAGTTAACCAAATTAAATGCGGAGCTGGATAGTCTGGTTTATAGAACTTCTCACGATTTGAGATCGCCTGTAACTTCAATTCTTACGCTCGTGGAAATTATTAAAGAAGAAAAGGATGAGGCTAAAAGAAATGAATATCTTAACATGCAAAAAAATACCTTATTCAGGTTGGATTCCTTAATAACGGATACATTGGATTTTGCAAAAAATAAGAGAATAGAACTGAATTATGAGCCGGTAGATTTTCGGGAGTTAATAGAAAGTGCTTTAGAGGACCATATTTTCTCTGAAAACTCTGAAAGTATCAGTCGAATTGTCGAAATACATCAACCGGTAAATTTTGTAACCGACAAAACAAGGCTGGATATGGTACTGCGTAATTTAATATCCAATGCTTTAAGATATCATAACAAAGAACAGGAGAATCCTTACCTGAAGATTGTGGTGAATACTACTGACAAACGGGCAGAATTGATGGTAGAAGATAACGGGCAAGGTATCGATGAAAAACATCTTGATCATGTTTTCACTTTATTTTACAGGGCGAATAAAATAACTACCGGTTCGGGTATTGGCCTCTATATTGTAAAGGATGCAATCGAAAAATTGGGCGGTACGATAAAAATAGCATCGCAAATTAATGTGGGGACAAAGTTTATGATCGACATACCTAATTGCGTATCCGAATGATCACGGGATATTTCCAGAAATATGGAATATAGATATTAAAAAAGTATTGCTTTTATTGCAATACTTTTTCGTTTTTTTTTAAGGGCGGGTAACAAATTTAAGCCGGGTAAATATACACGGCTCATCATGCTATTTATCTTTGTCAGTCTTTTGTTTTACTTCGCCGGTTGTGGTGTTCACTTTGGTTTTATGTTTTACGCCGTTTCTTTCTTTCTTCACTTTATATCCATTGTGATGTTTATGTTTACTAAACGTGTTGTGGACTTTCTGCCCTCGGTAGAAGTCTTTTTGACCTTTGTTTGGGAGTCCTGTGCTTGTGAGGCAAAGCCTACGGCTATGGTAAACACTGCCAGTAATAATAATTTTTTCATTTTATTTTTTTTTGTTCAGAATTACCTAAACAATTAGCTTGCCACCTTTTTTAAAGTTATTTTCATTACGGGGTAGTGTACTCGAAATGTGTGATTCGGAGTTATGAAACCATTAGGTGATAAAAACTAATATCAGGCAGAATTTCTCCCGGCGTTTATAATTCCGAAGGAACAGCGCATGGCAAGTTTTTCGTATGTATTTTTTATCTCGTTATTAACAAGTTCCTTTTCAATTTCACGGATATTTGAAATAGCAAATTGCTGAATGGTAACTAACGGTAAAACTATTTTTTCCCGCATACCGATTGATTGTTGCTCAATTGCATATTCAGCCATCAGCTCATTTTTGCCTGTAAGTTGAAACAAATATTTTTCTGTGTTTACATATTCTTCGTAAATCATATTCCATATCTCACCGTATTTTTCATCTTTCGATAAATATTCCGTGAGGGGAAAGAAACATTTCTTCATGGCCATTTCACAATTGTCAATAACGGTTTTAAAGAATAATGAATTTTGATATAGTGATTTTAGCTGGGGCAATTTTCCTTCTTTGTCCATCTTTTCCAACGCGGCTCCCACGCCATAGTAACCCGTAACATTTTGCTTAAGCTGGCTCCATGACCCAACAAATGGAATTGCACGAAGATCTTCAAAACTTATTTTACCCGATCCTCCCCGTTTGGCAGGACGGCTGCCAATGTTAGTTTCACTGTAAAATTTTAACGGGCTTATGTGGATTAAATAATCCATAAAGTCCGGATGATTCTTCAGGATTGTGTAAGCATCAAAACTTTCATTTGCCATCTCCTGCAACAACGCTTCTTCGTCTTCTTCCAGGGTAATGGATTTATCCGAAAAAATATCGTTTGAAATGCCAGCATGTATTAATTGTTCAATATTATATTGAGCCGCGTCAATAGTTCCGAAATTGGAACTAACGGTCTGCCCCTGAATAGTTAGCTGTATTTCTTTGTTAGCAATATTTTTGCCCATGGAAGCATAAAACTTATGTGTTTTTCCACCGCCTCTGGCGGGTGGGCCGCCGCGCCCATCAAAGAAAACAACGTCAATTCCATATTCTTTTGAAACGGCTGTAAGTTCTTCCTTGGTTTTATAAATGCTCCAGTTACCCATCAAATAACCACCATCTTTCGTGCCATCGCTAAAGCCAAGCATAATAGTTTGAATATTTTTTCTCCGTTTTAAGTGTTTGCGATACACTTCATTTTCATACAATGATTTTGCAATCTTTCCTGCGTTTTGCAAGTCTTCAATTGTTTCAATAAGCGGAACAATGTCTACATTCAATTCCTCTATTTTCCATCCGCATAAAATAAACAAGCCATACACTTCCAATACGTTCAGAGCGCTGCTGCTATGACTAATGATATAGCGGTTGCAACCTTGTTCGCCATTATATTCCTGTATTAATTTAATGGCTTTTATACTTTCAATGGTATCATTGATCACGGGATCTTTGTAATCTCTATTATCAAGCGCCTGATCATTATTGGTCAGGAATGCAATCTTTTTTTCCTCGCTTAACCTGGAATAGTCTGTTGGTAAAATATTGTCTGACGAAGCTAATGCCTGGAATACTTTTTTGTGTATGGAACTATCCTGACGTATATCAATAGACGCAAAGTGGAGGCCAAACACGTTTATCTTATTTAAAAGATTATCTACCAGGTGCAGGAATAAGCCATTATGATAATAAATTATTTTTTGCTTCACTGTATTTAATACATCAATAATTTCTTTACTGGTTAAACTGGTACGGTTACCCGGTATAAAAATATTGTTATACAATTGTTTTTCCAGGTCTGCCAAGAGCACATCCACACCTTTAAAAGTAAGCCTGCGCCTGAGTTTCCGTATTTCAAGATAATAGCATTTTATAATGCCACCTCTTAATGCATCAGCTACCTTCAACGTAATGTCAGTATTTACAAAGGGGTTGCCATCCCTGTCGCCGCCAGGCCAAAACCCCATTTTTATTATCGGATTATCATCATCAACGGCGTCAGGAAACTGGCTCTTTAAAAATGCAATTATCCGCCCCGCGGCGGCAAAGAAAACATTTTCGAGATACCACAAGAGACTAAGCGCTTCATCATATGGGGTAGGCTTTTCCTTTTTAAAGAAAGGCGTTTTGCCCAATTGTTGCAGGTACATATTTATCTGCGCAGCATTATTTTCTGATAATGATTTTGAAAGATCATTAATGATACCTAAAACCGAACCGGGGTAAAATTGTGTAGGGTGAGCGGTAAGCACCAGTTCAATAGAAAAATCTTCCAGCTTTTTTGCCAGTTCAGCTTCTTTATTTTTTTGAATTACTTCCAGTTCCAATTGCTTTAATGTACCGGCCCCGCCTATATCGTGCACATGTACGAAAGCTGCATCTTCCAGCGCATCAAATAACACAACCTGCCTCTCCACAAATTGTGTAAAGCGGAAAAGCAGGTCAAGCTGGTCAGCTTGCGAAGTAAATGAGGTATGTTTTTTAAAGAACTCCTTAATAATTTCCGTAGGGCTCAACTTCTTTTTATAGCCTTCTTCGCAAATGTTTACAAATAAAGATAGAAGTATGCCCGTTTTTTCAATTCGGTGAAACGGTAATGATGTAAAAAGGCTGTTATACAGTTGAAACTTAATGCCAACATAGTTTTTAAAGTGCTGCAGCCCTCGGGAAGCCTGGTTGTCCATAAATAATCAAAAATTAAAAATCAAAAAATGCAGCAATCGTAATGAGGCATGAAAATACTTCAAAATTTTGGTTTAAATTTTCTCTTTACGGGCAATTGATGTAATTTCGGCTCTCATCGTGGTAAACAATAACAATTATATCAACCCGTTTATTCCGTCAGCAGTGATGTCCACTTCTATTACCACAGTTACAACAACCCGTAAGGGTTAAACATCTCCATATAGTTCCTTGGGCTTTCGGCTATTTCAAAATCAAAACAAAAAATGTTGTGATTACTCAGGTCTTAATTCTTAATTTTCAATTCTTAATTTATAATTAATACATGCAAGTTTTAAAATTCGGCGGCACGTCAGTAGCGAATGCAAAAAATATGAATGTCGTGGTTTCGATTGTACAGGAAAAGTTACAGGCAGATATTAAATCAGATAACGATCGGATTGTAATTGTTCTGTCGGCTCTTAGCGGTATTACAGATGCCTTGCTTGAAGCAGCAACGCTGGCGTCAGAAGGCGATCAGTTGTATAAAGACAAATTACTTGCTATTGAACAGCGTCATCTTACAACGGTAAAGGAACTAATTCCGCTCGATAAGCAAAGCAGCGTTTTAAGCATGGTTAAGAAGCGATGCAATGAAATTGAAGACACTTGTAATGGGGTCTTCTTATTGAAAGAGTTGTCAGCCCGCACAAAAGATTCCGTGGTGAGTTATGGTGAATTATTATCATCTCAAATATTCGTAGCAAAATTAAAATCACTTGGCATCAATAATACCTGGAAAGACGCACGCGAGCTTATTGTAACCAATTCAAATTTTGGAAATGCGAACGTCGATTTTCTATCAACGAATAAGAACATAAATGATTTTATGGCTACGGTTGAAAATTCGGTAATTATCATTCCCGGCTTTACCGGGAAAGATAAAAGTGGTAACACTACCACCTTGGGAAGAGGTGGATCTGATTATACCGCTGCCATTGTCGGCGCCGCAATCAATGCCTCTATTGTTGAAATTTGGACTGATGTTTCCGGGATGATGACAGCAGACCCAAGATTAGTTTCCAATGCAAAGATCATCCAGGAAATCTCTTACCAGGAAGCAATGGAGCTTTCTCATTTCGGGGCAAAGGTTATTTACCCACCTACGATTCAACCCTTGATGAATAAAGGGATTCCCGTAGTGATTAAAAATACTTTTGCACCTTCCGATGTTGGCACATGGATTCGTAATGATATTGCGAGAAATGTAAATGCGATCCGCGGAATTTCTAGCATTAATAATCTTTCGCTCATAAGCCTTGAGGGAAGCGGCATGGTGGGTATTCCGGGATTTTCGAAAAGGTTATTTGAAGCGCTTTCAAATGAAAAAATCAATGTTATTCTTATTACCCAAAGTTCCTCAGAACATTCCATTTGTGTGGGAATCGAAGAAGCAAATGCCGATAGAGCGAAAACCGTTATTGATGAGGCTTTTGCCTATGAGATAGAAATAAAAAAAGTAGAACCCCTTGTAGTAGAGAAAGGGTTAGCCATAGTTGCCTTGGTTGGCGATAGTATGAAAAATCATCCCGGAATCAGCGGAAAAATGTTTGGCGCTTTAGGAAGAAATGGTGTGAATGTAAGGGCGATTGCACAGGGTTCGTCGGAAAGAAATATATCGGCAGTAATTGCGTTGGCAGATGTAAAGAAAGCGATCAATGTGTTGCATGAAGAATTTTTTGAAACTACCTATAAGCAGGTAAATCTTTTTATAAGCGGAACCGGAAATGTAGGGAGCAAACTACTGGCACAATTGCAGCAGCAGCAAAAACATTTACTGGAGCACCTTCGCTTACAGGTA
The DNA here is from genome assembly GCF_057362405.1 of Ginsengibacter sp. Taxonomy (NCBI): domain Bacteria; kingdom Pseudomonadati; phylum Bacteroidota; class Chitinophagia; order Chitinophagales; family Chitinophagaceae; genus Ginsengibacter; species Ginsengibacter sp. The sequence continues at coordinate 12,784 of NZ_JBMQQG010000091.1, read as the reverse complement.
CGCATAGCCGCAATTGGCAACAGCAGAAAAATGTTATTTAATGATGAAGGAGTTGATTTATCTAAATGGAATGAATTATTGTCGGGTGCCGCAGCTATGGATACGAATGATTTTATCAGCACTATCCAAAAAAAGAATTTACGCAACTCTGTTTTTGTAGATGTAACAGCAAATGACGCAATCGCTAAAACCTATCCTGAATATCTGCAAAAAAGTATTTCGGTAGTTGCTTGCAATAAGATTGCCTGTTCATCATCATATGAATATTATAAAAAATTAAAAGACCTTGCAAGGGAATTTAATGCGTTATTTTTATTTGAAACCAATGTTGGCGCGGGCTTACCTATTATTGGAACCTTGAATGATTTGCTGAGAAGCGGCGATAAAGTAAACAGGATAGAGGCGGTTTTAAGTGGCACGCTTAATTTTGTTTTCAACAATTACACCGGTGAAAAAAGTTTTGCAAAGGTAGTAAGGCAGGCGCAGGATGAAGGATATACAGAACCTGATCCGCGGCTTGATTTAAGCGGAAAGGATGTAATGCGAAAGATTATGATATTAGCCAGGGAATCCGGCGAAACGTTAGAAATGGAGGACATCAGCAATGAATCGTTTATGCCTGCCTCATGCATGGATGGGGATGTTGAGAATTTTTACGAAGAGATGGAAAAGAATGAAGATCATTTTTTGAAGTTTGTAAACGAAGCAAAAAAAGCGGGTATGAAATTAAAGTTTGTCGCAAAGTTTGAAGATAGAAAAGCGTCGGTAGGGTTGAGGCATATTGATCCGCAAAGCGATTTTTATCATTTATACGGAAAAGATAATGCGGTGTTGTTTTATACTAACCGTTATACGGAGCAACCATTAGTTATTAAAGGTGCAGGCGCAGGCGCTGAAGTGACTGCCTCTGGTGTGTTTGCTGATATAATAAGAGCAGCGGGATAAATTCAACTCTATCCCTAAAGTGGGTAACGATATTTAAAAGCATTATACAGATAGAATATGTACAAGCAGGAGCAAAAAGAAAATGTAGGTAGTTCCCATTTAGGGGGTAGGGATAGTGTGACTGTTTATGCGCCGGCCACTATTGCTAATCTTGTTTGTGGCTTTGATGTATTAGGCCTTGCGTTAAACGATCCCTGTGATTTAATGACGTTATCAATCAGTGACACACCAGGTATTCGCATTCAGCATAATGATGATTTTAACCTTCCAGCAATACCTGAACAAAATGTTGCAGGTGTGTCGCTGTTAGAATTGATGCAGGAAATTGATGACAAAATTGGATTTGATTTAATTATTGAGAAACATATAAAACCCGGAAGCGGCTTGGGCTCCAGCGCTGCAAGCGCAGCTGGAGCCGTAGTGGCTGCTAACCATTTGCTCGGCAATATTTTTTCAAAAGAAGATTTAGTACGCTTTGCTATGGCTGGTGAAAAACTTGCCTCCGGTGTGAAACATGCTGATAATATTTCTCCAGGCATCTATGGCGGAATTACATTAATACGTTCCATTTTTCCGTTGGACATTGTATCATTAACGGCACCGCCCATGTTTGTTGCGGTGGTTCATCCGCAGATAGAAGTTAAAACTTCTGATGCACGGGAAATTCTTCGCAAGGAAGTCTTATTGAAAAATGCTATTAAACAATGGGGAAATATTGCAGGCCTTGTTGCCGGATTTATGAAAAATGATTACGGACTAATTAGTCGTTCGCTGGAAGATGTAATTATAGAGCCCGTGCGTAGCATGCTCATTCCCGGCTTTGATGACGTAAAGAAAAAAAGCGTTGAGGCGGGGGCGTTAGGTGGCGGTATTTCCGGCTCGGGTCCATCCATTTTTATGTTGTGTGAAGAAAAAAATACTGCATTAAAAGTTGAAAAAATAATGAAAAATATTTATGATAGCACCGGGTTGAAATATCATACCTATGTTACAACAATCAATAACGAAGGAATAAAAATTATTAATCAATAATCATTAAACAAACAAAAGTCAATCCCAATAAACAATGCGACGCAAGGTGTTTAGTTCCCTCTCCCCTGGAGAGGGGTTGGGGTGAGACCGAAATTCGCTATGCGCTACTTCAGCACCAACAATAATTCTCCCATAGTTGATTTTAAAGAGGCGACGATCAAGGGCCAGGCGCCTGACAAAGGTTTGTATTTTCCTGAAATAATTCCTGTAATGGATAAAGGGTTCATTAGTGAAATTGAACAATATTCTAAAGAAGAAATTGCCTTTAAAGTTATTCAGCCTTATATAGGTGAATTAATACCAAGAAAAAACCTGGAACGTATCGTAGCTGAAACGGTCAATTTCGATTTTCCTTTGGTGAAAGTTGAAGAAGATATTTTTTCGCTTGAATTATTTCATGGTCCTACATTGGCATTTAAAGATGTTGGAGCAAGATTCATGAGCCGCTGCCTTGGTTATTTTGTCAAGGGCAATGAACAGAAAGTTACAGTTCTGGTGGCAACATCAGGCGACACCGGCGGTGCGGTTGCTAACGGCTTTTATAATGTGGAAGGCGTAGATGTAGTTATCTTATATCCTTCGGGAAAAGTGAGCAGTGTACAGGAATTACAGCTAACCACGTTGGGAAAAAATATAAAGGCGCTCGAAATTGATGGCACATTTGATGATTGCCAGCAAATGGTGAAACAGGCTTTTGCGGATGTCGATCTGAATAAAAAACTATTTCTCACTTCTGCAAATTCTATCAATGTTGCAAGATGGCTGCCACAACAATTTTATTATTTCTTTGCCTATCAGCAATGGAAGGATAAAAATAATCCGCCTGTTATAAGCGTTCCCAGTGGAAACTTTGGCAACATCTGTGCAGGATTGCTGGCGCATCGTTCAGGGTTACCCGTTAGTCATTTCATTGCCGCTTGCAATGATAATAATGTTGTGACAGAATATTTACGGACGGGTAATTATGTACCAAAAAAATCTGTCGCAACAATATCTAATGCAATGGATGTAGGAAGCCCCAGCAACTTTGTGCGGATACTCGAATTATTTCATAGAGAATTTCAATCGCTCAAAAATGTTATGAGCAGTTATTCCTTTTCCGATGAAGAGACAAAAGGTATCTTAAAAGAAGTTTATTTGAATGACGGTTATTTAGTAGATCCCCATGGTGCGGTTGGTTATGGGGCGCTAAAAAAATACTTAAAAGAGCATCTCAATATAAAGGGAATGTTTTTGGAAACTGCGCACCCGGTAAAATTTTATGATGTAGTAGAGCCGGTCATTAATGAAAAGATCCCAATGCCTGCTTTGATAAATGATTTGTTATTATTGAAAAAGCGAAGCATTAAATTAAAAGCGAATTACGAGCAATTGAAATATTATTTACTGTCGTAAAAGATATAAAAGATGGAGTTGGTCCCAATAAAAGAGTTACTTGAAGAGAATGGCGCATTTGTTGAAAATCCCTTATGCCAGGATTCAATTTACATGGCGATTGATTTTTATAAAAAAGTTGGATATAATCCACCATGGATTTCTTATTACGTTAAAATCGAAAATGAATTAGTAGGCGCCGCAGCTTTTAAAGGAAAGCCTGTAAACGGAAAAATCGAAATAGCTTATGGCACATTCGGGAAATACCGTAACCAGGGAATTGGCACATCAATCTGCAGGCAGTTGGTAAACTTGTCATTAAAAACAGATCCTTCAGTAACAATCACAGCACGAACATTGCCTCAAGAAAACTTCTCCACGAAACTTCTCAGAAAGAATGATTTTGTTTTCGGCGGGACAGTTATCGATCCAGAGGATGGAGAAGTTTGGGAATGGATATTTAAGGGGTATAAATAATCTGATCATGATACAGGAAGTTGCTTTGTTAATTGTAAGGAATGGACAGGAAGACCAGTTTGAAAAAGACTTTAGGATAGCGGGAAAATATATCAGTTCGGTAAAGGGGTACAAAAGTCACACGCTAAAAAGATGCATTGAACAAACTAACAAATACCTGCTGTTAGTAGATTGGAATACTTTGGAAGACCATGTTGAAGGATTCAGGAAATCTGAGCAATATAAACATTGGAAGAACTTGTTACATCATTATTATGATCCATTTCCAATGGTGGAACATTACAAAACAATAATTGAAAATTAATTTTTGTTTATTTTTTATTTCAACATAATAGAACCTTGCGTGCGAGCCTGTTCCGACAAAAATAAAATAAATTTGCACAAACACTTTTTATATGAAGAACATACCAATATTATTTAGCTTCTTGTTAGCAGGGATGTTGATTATTTCGTGCAGCGATCAACAATCAAAAAAAAATCTTGAACCGAATGTTGCTTTGGTAACGAATGCTGACACAGTAAAAATTACTGCTGCAATGGTAGATAATAAAAAAGATCCTTCCTGTGGAATGCCCGTGTCTGCTGGTATTGGAGATACAGCTCATTACAAGGGCAAAGTACTTGGCTTTTGTTCAAAGGAATGTAAAGATGAATTTTTGAAAGATCCTGAAAAAAACATGGCTGCTGCCGATTTGAAGAAGTAGTTTTAAAATTGTTTTTGTACGGTTAATTCTGATTGACTGAAAAAATATTTTCAAATAATTTTATTAAGAAAGTTCTGCTTGATATGAGAATAAAATAACCAACTATTTTTACCGGCATTTCCATTAGTTGACATTTAACTTATACTGGTGCCGGCAGTTATTGATATAACGGACTAAACAGGTAGTGTATAAATCCAATTCCGGAGTTAGTTTGTATTGCTGACCATTTCTTCAGGCATAAGGTTCCACTTATCGTCAAAGAACCCGGCCATCTCAACTTTATCTGCGCCGGATTGCAACATGCCCAGCCTGAATATCATAAAATCTGGGAATCCACTGGCGCCTGCAAAATATTGATTTGGGTTTGCTGCATTCATTCCATTAATACCTGTACCGGCTATTACGCCTACAGAATTTAATGGTGAATTTTTCATCGGCCATACAAAATAGGCTCCAAGGTCATCACCGGTAAAGTTTTTGTCACCTACTTTAATACCACTACGCGTTACCGTTATAGGGCAATCGGCTAGCAGACTGTTCCATGCCGAATTTGAATTGGCATTTCCATAAATAATTACATTTCTTCCAGGATATTTTTCAATGGAATATTCTTTATCAGGTATAATATCAACGGCGCCATTGCCGCGATAGTACCATGTTTCTGCATCATATTTTGCCTTATTGGAATTCCATTCATTTTCCTGTTTGTTGCCGCTGGTTCCATACACAAAGACCATTTTATGATTAAAGGCTTCTTTAAAAGTTCCATATCGCTGCGGACCCTTCTCATAACTGGAAGGCCTACCTGCAAACGACCATTGATTGTTTTCATGCAAAAGAAAAATACTGTCGTTGTTACTAACCGTTTTGAAATGAAGTGAATTATTGTCCAGTTCAATATTCACCTCACTGCCGGCATTAAAATCATTAAGCGCCATTTTCATCAAATGAATATTTTCAGTAGTTCCCGAAATACTGCGGTTTAATTTATTTCTTAATAGTTGTATATGGCTCAACTGTAAGGGATGTATTTGTTGTTGAATGGAAACCCAATGGTAATCCGCAGAAATTCCAGGGCTGGCGGTAGTAAAATCTATCGAATTAACGGTGCTATCCAGGGGCAGGGAATGCCATTTAAAGAAATCAAAAAGAGGTTTCCAGTCAACACTTTGGTTGCCAAACCAATGTTCTCCGCCGGGGTATTCATAATAACTAAAATCCGCCTGGAAATCTCCAAGCACTTTTCTCATTTGCCTGGCATATTTTACAGAAACCACTTTGTCAGAATCGCCATGTAAAATATAGACGCCAAATGCTTTATAATTATGAGCCAGCTTAATTACGTCACTTTGGTTGCCCGCTCTCAACAACATTTGCTCCATGGTGGATCTGCTGCTATCAGGCACCAAACCATCTGCAGAGCCATATTCTTTTAATGTAGGATAGCCAGAGCAAGCGCCGATGGCTGCCCATTTATCCGGGTAAGTAGCTCCTAAAAACCAGGTTCCATGTCCGCCCATTGAGTGACCGGTGAGATAGATATGTTGCGGATCCGGATGAAATTCTTTTTTTGCAATATTCATTACCTCCAGCGCATCTAATCTTCCCCAATCTTCCCAGTTAAAACCGCGCGGACGCCGATTGGTTGCCGCAACTAAATTTCCCCAATCTTTAGAATGATAGGCCCTTGCTTGGCCGATGGCTTCCACGCCTGCACCATGAACTGATAAGAACAACGCAGCATTATTTTCAGGTGTAGACTGAGGGGTAACTGCATAATATTGAAGGCTTCCATCTATATCACTAGTGAAAGTTTCGCTATAGTGGTCCGAAGGATCTACTGCTTCAATATCTATTATTTTCTCATCAAGCACTTTGCCTTTATCCAGCAACGTTAGTTTGCAATTGTATTTATCTTTTTTCGAAATATTGCCCGCATCAAAATCAAAACTTACTTTCCTCGTCGCTAAAGATGGTATGGTGGGTAATGTAGTAATAAGTTCCCTGCCCTCTATGCTACTTTTTATTTGCAGGTTTTTTACTTCTTTGCCGGAAACATTTAAAATTACAATGGCGCCGTGAAGCAAATTATTATTATGTGTCAAAACAATAAAAGGAAGCGTTGCGTCTTCCGTGTTTATTGAAACCGGTTTCTTTGGAAAAATGAGGCTGGCCGTAGTTTGAAAATAGCCGCGTACATAAAATTCGTTCAAACCTTTTTTAAGTTCCACGGGAATATAGAGCCAGCCGGAACCGTATGGATCGCCCGTATGAAGTTGACCATTTAGGAAAAGGAAACTATTACCCTTTATATTTAATAACGCAGGTTGTTTTTTATCAGAATTGTAAGTGAGATAGATATAGTCTCCGCCAAAGCGCCATCTGCGTCTATCTGGCCTCGTTAGTGGTCTTAGCCTGTTGAGACTATCAGCAACGAGAGGTTGCCAGCTTATATCTTTTCCATCCTCGTCTTTTCCAAAAACGTCACCCTCAACCGGTCTTTGGAGCTTGTCGGTATAAAGGCGGTAAGCCAGTTCGTCGGTAACAATAGCTTCACGTCCGTATTGAGCGGGCGCAGCTATCATCAATCCTTTTTTAAAATAAATAGTGTCCTGCGAAAATAAATGTGAAGTGGAAAAAACAAGAGCAATTGCCAGCGAAAATCTAAGTTTATTCATAGCAGATAATTAAATAATTCGAATTTATTTTTTAATCACAAATATGAGCTAAACAAATTAAATGAGATTTTCACACCTGATTATTACTGTTTAATTACACGAAACCATTAAGTCAATTAACTTTTTACTAATTGACATTTTTTTTAGAGAAATTCGTTCTTAATTCGATTTGTATTTAGATATATGGAGATTAACTAAATTAAGAATGTATCTGTTCTATTATACAATTCACGAAATATCTGGCATGTTTTATTTTTCTTTAACCATACAATAGAATCTTATTAATAATTTAGCGCCTGAAAATTCAAAAATGAAAAAGAATAATTTATTAACTCCCGCGATAATTATCCTTTTTTCACTCTTAATAATATCATTTTCAAAACTTGCCGGATCTGATAAAAAAGATTCCTTATATAAGCCTGTTCAAACAGGAGAGGAGCTTGCTAAAATTTATTGTGCCACCTGCCATATATTCCCTTCACCCACCTTGCTTGATAAATCAACATGGCAAAAAAGCGTACTGCAAAATATGGGTTGGCGCCTTGGAATAAGAAAAGCAGGCGAGGATCCGTATGCTGATATGAAGCCAGATGAGGCCGAAATTGTCAAGGCTGAAAATGTATATCCGCTGGAACCTCTCATTACAAAAGATAACTGGCAGAAGATCGTTAACTATTATGTTCAAACAGCACCTCAAAAGCCGTTACCACAAAAGGGAGTGTTGCCATTTCAAAATGAACTAAAAGGTTTTCATGCGGAGGAAGTTTTTGTAGGGCAGAAATTAACGCCTAAGACCTGTATGGTAAAATTTGATACTACTTCGTCATTGTTATACGTCGGCGATGCTAACAATGAGTTGTATGCCATAAATAATGACCTGCAGGTTAGTGCTTCCTGGAAAGTAGATAGTCCGCCGGTTGATGTTGATTTTCCGGCTCCGGGTGTTCCACGCGTGCTTTGCATCGGATCGATAAGTCCTTCGGAAAAAAAGGAAGGAAGACTATATATTGCAGATTCAGGTTCTGTTGTATCCGAACTTCAAATTAAAGAGTTTGAAAAGCTGGCCCGTCCTGTTCAATTTGCAGATGCCGATTTGAACAGTGATGGGAAAAAAGATTTGATCATCTGCCAATTCGGAAATCATACCGGAAAGTTGAGTTGGTTTGATGGAGGTGATGCTGGCAAAGAACACGTTTTGGCGCTTCAGCCCGGTGCAAGAAAAGTTGAAGTAAAAGATTTTAATGGAGATGGCAAACCGGATATAATTGCATTGATGGCGCAGGCTAAGGAAGAACTGGTTCTTTTTCTGAACCAGGGAAACGGCCAGTTTACTGAAAAGATTCTTTACCAGTTTCCCCCTGTTTATGGAGTTAGTTATTTTGAAACAGCAGATTTCAATCATGATGGCCATCCGGATATACTTTTAACTAACGGAGATAACTGGGACCTCTCGCCCATCAGAAAATTTTATCACGGTATTAGAATATTCATGAATGATGGAAAGAATAATTTCACGGAGAAATTATTTATTCCTTTTTATGGAGCGAGTAAGGCAATGGCTTGTGATTTTGATGGCGATGGTGATCTTGACATTGCGGCAATATCATTTTATGATGACCCGGCCAAGCCTGAACAATCTTTTATGTATTTGGAGAATAAAGGTGACTTAAAGTTTACAGCCTCAACCACAGAACTGGCTGCTAAAGGCAAATGGCTGACGATGGATATCGGGGATATTGACAAGGATGGTGACAAAGACATTTTTTTAGGATCCTACATCTACAGCATGTCTGAGCTTACCAAACTTCTTTATAAGGGTGTTGTTTCTTTTCCGCAGGTTCTTATTTTGCGGAACAATAAATATTAATAGCCATTCATCTGTCAACGATTTTGGTTTTGTTTCGTAAAGGAACCAATTTTTATGACTTGTAAATTAATTTAATGGCTTTAATTAGTCAGTAACAATGTAACCGGAAAAGCTATATTAGCTAAGTATTTAATCTTGAATTTTGCACAATGAAAAGAAAGTATTTTTTATTATCTGGCCTATTAATATTTGTTGTTTTTATTTCCGCCAGCCCTGTCGTGGCGCAACAAAAAATTAACCCTGATTCCATTCGGGAAAAAATGCAATGGTTTGCGGATGCGAAGCTCGGCATCTTTATACACTGGGGAATTTATTCAGTCAATGGTATAGATGAAAGCTGGAGTTTTCATAATAAGAAAATCAGCTTTGAAAATTATATGAAGCAATTGAATGGCTTTACCGCTTCAAAATATGATCCACAGGCATGGGCTGATTTGATAAAAGAAAGTGGTGCACGGTATGCGGTCATCACCACGAAGCATCACGATGGCGTTGCATTATGGCCTACCAAGCAAAATCATTATAATGTGCCGGAAAATACTCCTGCCAAACGCGATGTATTAATGCCTTTTTACAAAGCATTGGATAAAGATGGCATCAGGAAGGGCGCTTATTTCTCATTAATTGATTGGAGTTACCCTGATTACCCGGGATTCTTGAAAGACAGCAGCAGGTATAACGTAGCTGCCTATCCGAAAAGATGGGAGAAGTTTCAACATTTTTTCCAGGCACAAATTGCAGAAGTGAATCAATTATATAAACCCGACCTATGGTGGTTTGATGGCGACTGGGAACATAGTCCGGAAGAATGGCAGGCTCAGAAAGTGAGGGAAGAAATTTTGAATGTTAATCCTAATGCTATTATAAATGGCAGGCTCCAGGGATATGGCGATTACGATACACCGGAACAAAATTTTCCGGTAAGCCGCCCAAAATTTAAATGGTGGGAACTGTGCATGACAACCAATAACAATTGGGGATATCATCCTGATGATACCAACTATAAAACGCCATTTGAAGTGATTAGCATTTTTGTTGATGCGGTGAGCAATGGAGGAAACCTTTTACTTGATATAGGCCCCAAAGCGGATGGCACCATTCCTCCTGAACAAGTACATATTTTGAAGGAATTGGGAAAATGGAATAAAAAAAATGGAGAAGCAATTTTTGGGACATTACCTGGCTTACCGCAAGGGCACTTTTATGGGCCAACTACCATGTCAAAAGATTCCACAATTCTATATCTTTTTTTACCTGGTCAAACTACCGGGAACGTGATGCTAAAGGGCTTAATTAATACAATAAAGGATATCCAGGTGGTAGGAACGGCCAGGCATTTACAACCAAAAATTGTGGGCAAGATATCGTGGAGCCCGGTTCCGGGGCTCGTTTTTATCAATGTACCGCTGCAGGAAAAAGACCCCTATATGACCGTATTAAAATTAATATTGGATAAGCCGATACGATTATATCGTGGACAAGGTGGCCTTAATTAATTCGCGAAATTAATGCGCTATTAAGTAACATTAGCTATAACAGCATTTTCAGTTATTCGGTTAAAGTATTCAGAACTATTGGTTTATATCCCGACTTAACAGAACGGCGCTATTATAAATCTCTGTATTTAATGGATTTGCTCACTAAATGTATAATCCCCAATCAGTTAATTCCCCTTATTTCAGATATGTTTTACTGTTGCTAAAAAATCCCTTGAAAAAATACATTTGTTGGATTTTTATTAACAATTCTACAGACCTAACTCAATTCTCTAAAAAATCTTGCTGTTGCTAACGGCTTAATTTCAAGCAGATTATGATTAATATTAATAAAAGGTTAAAAAAAAGTGGCAAACTTCTTTAATAATTTAATAAGAATCAATAGCTTTGTTTTAAAACTAATAAGGCAGGGACTCTTAAAGAGAAAATAGCATGACTCAAAAGAAGTTATTATTCCGGAGTAAAATTTTGAAGGAGCTATACTTTGAAGATAACCTGTCTTGTGTGGATTTAAGTACAAGAATTCGTAAAAGTTTTCCTATAACAGCAAAATTAATTGAAGAATTGATCACGGAAAATTTAGTAATAGAAACTGGTTATGCCCCGTCAACGGGAGGCAGACGGCCATTAACGTACTCAATCCAAAAGGATATGATGTATTTAGTGTCTGTCGCGATGGATCAGTTTGTTACTAAAATTGCCATCATGGATATGCATAACAATTTTGTTTCGCCAATAGAGAAAGTCATTTTGCCTTTGCCTGATAATCCTAATGCCCTGGAGGTTTTGAGAGAAAAAATTGCGGCCGTAATTGAGGCGTCCGGCATATCAAGAGAAAAATTTGTCGGAGTTGGAATAGGTATGCCTGGTTTTGTAAATGTAAAAAAGGGTATTAATTATTCGTTCTTACAATTGCCCAATAACAAAAGCATCACAAAACATATTTACGAGAAAATCGGTTTGCCGGTATTTATCGATAACGATTCGAGCCTAATAGCGTTGGCGGAATATTATTTTGGCGGTGCACGTGGCGAGAAAAATGCTATGGTGGTAAATATTGGGTGGGGAATTGGACTTGGAATGATTCTTAACGGTGAACTTTTTAGAGGACACGAAGGCTTCGCCGGTGAATTTAGTCATATACCCTTATTTCTCAACGGGAAGTTATGCTGGTGCGGAAAAGTAGGTTGTCTCGAAACGGAAACCTCGCTATTGCTCATTATTGAAAAAGCAAGAGAAGGACTAAAATCCGGAAGACTTTCCAAATTGAATTCGCTTCCTTTCGATGACCTTGAGCTTACCTTTGAAGGCATAATAAAAGCAATTGAAGATGGAGATCAATTTGCAATAGAGCTTTTTTCAAAAGCGGGTTATAACATCGGGAAAGGGATCGCAATCTTAATTCACCTTTTGAATCCCAAAAAAATCATTCTAAGTGGTAGAGGTTCGTCAGCCGGGCAGATATGGCTCGCTCCCATTCAACAGGCATTAAATGAACATTGTATTCCTAAGCTTTTGCAAAGTACCGATATTGAAATATCGACATTAGGCCTGAAGGCGGAATTAATTGGGGCTGCGGCTCTCGTAATGGAACATTTTGAAAAGGAACACTTAGTTCAATACAACGACATATTAAAGGCTGTCTAGAACCAATGACAATAAATAACATTTACTAACTGATTTTTAAATAAACTGCTTTAATATCCAAAGAAACGTAAAACCTAATCTTAAACTTTATTACTAAAATTAAACAACTATTATGAAAAGAAAAGCAATTCGGATACTCTTGTGCTTATTTCTGGGCATGTGGAGTACTCTTGCCTTTTCCCAGGCAAAAAGAACAATTACCGGTTATGTTAGAGATAACAACGGTAACGCAATTCCGGGGGCAACTATTAAGGTAGCCGGAACAAAACAAGGTGTGGCCACCGACGGGGCTGGAAAGTTTAGCATCCAGGCAGCATCTACAGACAATTTGCAACTTTCCTCGGTTGGTTTTGAACCCAAGGAATTGCATGTTGGTGATCAAACAAGCATAACAATTGTGTTGAATACATCAACCTCCGCTCTTGAAGGAGTGGTAGTAACCGCTTTAGGAATTGGCCAGCAAAAAAGATCCTTGGGATATGCCACTACTACAGTAAAAGCTGACGAAATCACTAAAACATCACCAACCAATTTTGCGGCTGCATTGTATGGTAAAGTTCCCGG